>CAYMUZ010000163.1:0-2802 GCA_964393875.1 uncultured bacterium
AAAACGTTTGAATAATCACCCTGCCTGGTTTCTCGCCCCGCCCCGCGCGGCCCGCCACCTGCGTAAGCAGTTGAAAAGTGCGTTCTGCGGAACGAAAATCGGGCAACATCAAACCGATATCGGCGGCGATCACACCCACCAGGGTCACGTGGGGAAAATCAAAACCTTTGGCGATCATTTGAGTGCCGATCAAAATATCCGCATCGCCACGCCGAAACACTTTAAGAATTTCTTCATGCGAACCCCGCTTACGCACCGTGTCTGCATCCAACCGCAGAATGCGGGCTTCCGGCCAGCGGCGAGCAAGCTCGCTTTCGACTTTTTCCGTGCCGAAGCCCGCCAGATTCAGAAGTCCCGACTTGCAGCCGGGACAAACCGCAGGCATTTTCTTGCGAAAGTTGCAGTAGTGACAGAGAAGCAGTCCGGCTTCCTGATGATACGTCAGCGACACCTGGCAGGCCTCGCACTTCTCGGCGCCGCCGCAGGCCGGACACTGCACATGCGTGGAAAATCCACGGCGATTTAAAAGCAGAAGTGTTCCCTCTTTACGTCGCAGATTCGCCTCAATCTCTTTTTCAAGCCAATGGCTCCACAGGCTGATTTTTTTCCGTTCACGCCGTTCCGTGCGCAAATCCACAATATGCACGGCAGGCATACTGCGGCCATCCACCCGTTTTTCTAGAACAGACAGCGTGATTTCTCCGCGGCGGGCGCGTTCCATGCTCTCCAGCGACGGTGTCGCACTGCCCATCACCAGCAGAGCCTTTTCAAGAGTGGTGCGCTTCTCGGCAACTTCGCGCACGTGATAGCGCGGTGCGGTATCTTGCTTGTACGACCCCTCGTGCTCTTCATCAATCACGATCAAGCCCAGATGACTGACCGGAGCGTAAACCGCGGAGCGCGGGCCGAGCACCACCGTTTTTTCACCCTTGTGAATTTTGAGCCAAGCGCGAAAACGCTCACTATCGGTTAGGCGGCTGTGCAGAATTTCAAGCTGTTCCCCGAAATGTCCTTGAAAAAAACGACGCAGCTGTTCGGTCAGCGCAATTTCGGGAACGAGACAGATCGCCGTACGCCCGCGACTCAGCGTCTCCTGGATGGCCCGGATATAAAGTTCGGATTTTCCGCTGCCCGTGACGCCATGCAAAAGCAGGGGCCGGGGCTGGAATTCACTTAACGACTTTGTGATCACGGCGAAAGACTGCTTCTGCTCCGAGGTCAGTTCACGCGGCGCCGGCAGTGAGAAATCATCCACGCCGGCCTCTGCGGAATCCTCATCCCTCGGAGCTCGCGCACGCGCCGCCGCGCCCGCCGTCTTGACCCAGCGCGGCAATGCATTTTCAATCGACTCGCCCCAACTCGACCCGTATTCCTCACTGGTCCAACGCGTAAGTTCCAACAGCTGAGGAGAAAGAACCGGCTCGGCATCGAGCAGTGCCAGAATGGATTTGAGCCGGCCCTCCACCGCACCCTGGCGCACGGCGACAAGGTACCCTGATAATTCCTGATTTTTGAAAGGAACCTGCACGCGCATTCCGGGCCGGGCTAGCGCGGCCAGCGCATCCGGAATCAGGTAAGTAAACGGGCCCTCCACCGGAATGGCAACCGCCACATCGCCCAACAGCACCTGCTTCGGAGTCTCGCCAAAAAGGTCCGCTTCACGCAAGGTTTTACTTTTGAGCTGAGGCATCAAGCTCTTTCATGATTTTTTTCATGTCCTCCCAAACCGTACGCTTTTCTTTAGGATTACGCAGTAAATAGGCGGGATGGTAGGTGCACATCACACGAATGGCGGCGCCCGGCGTAACAGGACCGAGATAATCGAGAAATTTGCCGCGCAGTCTCGAAATGGGCTCAAGCGTCTTCAGCAGAGACTGGGCCGCGTGAGTGCCCAGAGCACAAATGATTTCGGGCCCAATCAGCTCAATTTGTTTTTCAAGAAAAGGCCGGCAGCGCTCCACTTCTTCAGGCTGCGGCGGACGGTTTTGAGGAGGCCGGCATTTGAGGGTGTTGGCGATAAACACGTCACTGCGGCGCAGCCCCATGGCTTCAATGATCTGCGTAAGTAATTTGCCTGCGCGCCCGACAAACGGCAGGCCCTGTTCGTCTTCGTCGGCGCCGGGCGCCTCTCCCACAAACATCAACCGGCAGCGATCATTTCCGTCGCCAAAAACCACGTTTTTGCGGGTTGCGGCGAGTTCATCGCACAGCCGGCAAATCAGTGTCTTGCTTTTCAGTTCCTTCAGTGCCTGGCGCACCTCACCGCGCTTGGAATCTTCGGCGGCAGGCTGAAAACTTCTTTCCTCTTGGGGCGGTTGGGCCAGCATAATTTCAGTAATGCCGTCCTCTTTTAAACTTTTGAGGAGAATTTTTTGCTCCCGCTTTTTAGACTGCATACAATCCTCCGTCATTTTCTTCAAGCGCCCCTCTTTATGATAAAATAAACCGTGCAATGTCTGAGGCGGAATCGGGCCGCGCGATCTCAGCCATGTTTTTTTTCTTTTGTGTGAGCAAAGACGGCTCTTCAAAAATATTCCGCAGAAGGTCCGCAATCTGCACAGGCTGTTCCATCGAAAAACTGGCGTAGCGCTGTTTTAAATAGTCGGCATTGCGTGTCTCCTGTCCGGGAATCGGTTGAAAAATGACCAGCGGCAGGCATTTGGCAAGACTTTCAACGGTCGTGGCGCCGCCAGATTTGGCCACAAGCAGATCCGCAGATTCCATTAAATCCGGCATAAAGTCAACAAAACCAAAAATGCGCACGGGAAACGCAAAGCGCATACCCTCCAGTTTCTCCTTGAG
>CAYMUZ010000164.1:0-3020 GCA_964393875.1 uncultured bacterium
AGGATTATCGAACTTCTATCAGCTTTTCTTCAATCAGGCGCTGAAGCAGTTCAAGAAGGTGGGCTTTGGCGGTTTGGGAATCAACTTCGTACTCCGTCAGCATTTTTTGATGCAGCGCCGTAAAGGTAGAGGGATGTTCAAGCTCTTTCCATAGAAAGGCCCCGACGGGATTGAGCCCGTAATAAACCGAGTTGCCAAGATTTAAAACAACCGCTTCATCCGCCAGCGCCGACCACACCTGATCTTTAGCCCTGACAAACGTCGCGTTTTCCAGTTTTTCCATCGGCGATCTCCTTATTGGAGATTATAATTCGTTGCGAGACACACAGGAAGAAGAAAAACCAGAATTCAGGTTGCGCATTGGGGCGAATCAAAATATCATAACGCTAAACTTTTAATGCCGTGCGCAAGCTCCCCCTCCTGCCTCCCCCCGAAAAGCACGGGGGGAGAAAAAATAAGGAAATCCATTCTGGTTTCCTCACCCGTGCTTTTCGGGGGAGGATTAAGGTGGGGGAAGAACATAGGATAAACTCGCACAAACTTTTATGCTAAAAACACTGCGTAAAAATACAAAAGTCATTATCTGGGGAATCATTGTCGCCTTCGGCATGTGGGGCGCGTTTTCCGTCAGCACGCAGTTTCGCGATCAGGGCCAGATTGCCGGCCGCGTCTTTGGCAGCCCGGTCAGTTATCAGGAATTCAACAAGCTGCGCAAAGCCACTGAAATTTTCTCGCTGACCGGCGAACGCATGGAAGACCCCGGCATTCTGCATCAATTGACGTGGCAGAATATTATTTTCGCCCGCGAAGCCAAGCGTCTTCACATTAAAGTTTCAGATGATGAAGTCCGCGCACAGGTGCAGAAACTATTGGATGCGCAGAAAGTACCGGCTTCGTCCCCCGAAATTTACGAACGCTGGGTGCGCTCGATCAGCAGCGCCTCTCCACGCGAATTCGAGGAAATGATACGCGAGATGATCCGCGTCCAGAAGTTGCTTAAGGAAATGCGCGCGGCTCCGGTCACCGAACCCACGCTTGAGGAAGCCAAGAAAAGTTTTCTGCTGGAAAAGCGTAAATTGGAACTGGAAGTTTTACGTTTTCCAGATCTGGACGCTGCCAAGGCTTTTAAACCTGAGATGTTCAAAAGCCCGGCGGTGGAAAAACCCGGCTCTCTGGGTTTGCGGGACCTTATGCTGAATTACGCCCTTACGGAAGCCCATGTCGCCGCTCTCTATGCGCTGGAACCCCAGGCGGTCTCAGAGCCCCTGCCGGCAGGCAGCAACGCTTTTATTTTCAGGCTGCTGAGTAAAAACAGTGTTTCGGAAGCGGACTTCGACACACTCGGCACGGGCGATCAATACCGCAAGGAACTTCTGAACCGCAAACGCATGGAACACTTTATGGACTGGCATCTTGATTTAATCCAACGCTCTCATTTTCAGGATATGATGCCTGGGGGAAAGTCGTGAGGTTTGAGTAGTGAGTCGTGAGTTTTAAAAATTAACTTCTCAGACCCGTTCCTTCTTTCTGACGGTGTACTAGTTTCATTCCTATGTCATCCCCGAACGCTTCTGTCGGGGATCTCAAACTTTTAGATTCCCGCCTAAAAGCATGCGGGAATGACATGGTTGCGCTAGTCTAACTGATACCTCACCCTTTTTCCCCAACCCTAGACGCTCTATTCCCTTTTTGTTATACTCGGCCATGTCTTTGACTCTGAAAGAAATCGCACGCCTGCTACAATCGCAAGTCCTTGGAAATGCGCAAACGCCTGTCTCCGGCATCACGACTTTTGAAAATCCCCTGCCTGGCTGTATTACTTTTATCCAGCATAAAAAAGACCTGAGCGATCTGGAAGCCACGGACATCGCAGCCTTGATAGTTCCCAAAGACGTGCAGAGTTCCGTTAAACCTGTCATTCCCGTGGAACATCCCAAATTGGCCTGGGCCAAACTCCTGCGTGCCTTTTATCCCGAACATCCCGCCAGCGGAAAAGTTTCGCCGGAAGCTTCGATTGCAGCAACGGCAAAGCTGGGCACAGGCGTTACGGTCGAACCTTTTGCGCGCATTTCAGACGGCGCAGTAATTGGAGATGGATCTGTCATCCGTAGTTTTGCGTTTGTGGGCGAAAAAGTCCAGATTGGCAAATCATCCGTGCTGCATCCGGGCGTCGTCATCTATGAAAACTGCCTCATCGGCCAGCGCGTGGTGATCCACGCAAGCTCTGTCATTGGGGCGGACGGTTTTGGCTATATCGCCACACCCGCCAAACAAGAGAAAGTGCCCCAAGTGGGTAACGTCGTCATTGAAGATGATGTAGAAATTGGGGCTTGCACAACGATTGACCGCGCGACTCTCGGCTCAACGATCATCGGCAAAGACACGAAGCTCGATAACCAGGTGCAGATTGCCCATAACGTGGTGATTGGCGCGCACACGGCCATCTCGGCCCAATCGGGAATTTCCGGAAGCTGTAAAATCGGCGAGCATGTCACGATGGGCGGCAAGGCCGGTTTGGGCGATCACGTGGAAATCGGTGACTGGGTCATGGTGGGTGCCGGAGCGGGCTTTCCCAGTGGTAAAAAAATTGCATCCAAACAGATTGTTTTCGGGCAGCCCGCCCGTCCTTATCAGGAAGCCCGCCGCCAAATCGGAGCACAGCTACGCTCCGCCGAAACCCTCGATGAAGTCCGCGAACTCAAAAAACGCGTCGCCGCTCTCGAAGCCCGGCTGGCTCAAAAAACGTGAGTCGTGGAGCGTGGATCGTGTTGGTGTCGCTAGGCGACATTCATGTAAAGACGCGGACCATTTTTTTTGATTTAAGTTGGCGATGAGACGGTTTTATTAATATCTCGAAGAGATACCCTTACGATCCACGGGCCACGACTCACGCTTACCATCCACGCTCAACTCTTCCTTCGATTGATCAAACTAAGGAATTCTTCCCTTACGCGGGTGGTGGTGCGGAAACTGCCTAACATCGAACTGGTAATCGTCGTGGCGTGCTGCTTCTCAACGCC
>CAYMUZ010000165.1:0-5136 GCA_964393875.1 uncultured bacterium
GACCGATTTCACCTTCGGCCTTCTCAAAAAATTCATAAGCGCACGTGCCATAAGTATCGTTTGTATACCCAATCGTAAATAAAGTCCGGAACCCATTTAAAAATAAATGCTGCCAGACCCCATCGCCGCGTCACATAAACCGACTTTTTCTTGCGATAAATCGCCTGCACAATCTGCCGAGCGGCCTCTTCAGGTGTCGACACCCAAAACCGGACGCGGCTTTCACGAATCAGTGCCGTGTCGACAAAACCAGGACGAATGTCCGTCACCCAAACAGCGGGGCAAGCAGCCCGGGCTCTCTGCCTGAGTCCCTCAAGATAGGCAATGACAAAAGCTTTGGTCGCACCGTACACAGGCCCTTTGCCGCCCCCCCGGATTCCAGCAATCGATGAGACGCCCACCAGATGTCCACCGCCGCGTGCCAGGAAGTAGCGCATAGCGGCATTTCCGAGCGCCACAAAACTTGCGATATTGACTTGAATCATTTGGTGATCAGGCGCCCACAAAAAACCGTCCCGAGTCCCATTGACACCGGCATTGAGCACCACAAGTTCCACCTCTCCCATTTGTCCCAAAAGTTTCTCAAAGTCTAAAATGGCTTGATTCGGATTTTCAAAATCACTGGAACTCGTCCACACCGGAACCGTAAGCTGAGCGGCGAGATCTTTGAGTAAGGACTCGCGCCGTGCCATGAGCCCAAGCGCGTACCCCTTGTGAGCAAGCTCCTTAGCCAAAGCGCGGCCGATCCCTGAGCTAGCCCCGGTAATAATCACCTTGCGTATTTTTTGTTCCATCGCTCTAAAGATCCTTGCGGTTTTAGTGGAAAGTCAGACGGGCAGGTTTTGGCAGCGATCACGCCGGCTGTGAAATCTCAATGCGCTGAAGCAGTCCATCGTGAAGCCATGCGGCAAACCATGTCTGAAGAGGAATGTCTTCCTCAAATACCGCGAGCTCATCACAAACTTCACCCAGTGTTTTTCCGGCCAACAATCCCTGGAGCAGACCATATTGAGCACGGGTCAGTACTTCTGTACGAATGCGCTTCTCATGCCGCGAAATTAAAAGTAACTGTGGCTTCTGCTGTCTCTCGGGCCTCGACGTCATTCCTTTCTCACCCAAACGCGCATTCCAGAGTTCTAAAATAGGCCACTCCGACTCGACAAGAAAAACCGAGGGCTGAAAAACTAGCTTGATTTTCTCCCAATCATCCGGCGCGACAGACTGCAAAGCTTCTGCCGAAAGCGGCTTTTGATCGAATGCATGAAATGCCAGATTCACCCGCCATTCAAACACCGCCAAATCAACTAAAAAAGGGTTCTCCACGGCAAGCGCGTCCTTTCGCAGAAAAGATTCCATGCGGGCCCCAATCTTTGCCATGTCATATTCTGTGGAGGGCCCGAAGCCTGCATATTCCTCGGCCAGCTTACAGAATGGCTCTTTGCCAAGGAATTGCTCGATCGCCTCATAGGTCTCACTTAACGCGCTGTGGGTGCGCGCCAGGTATCCTCCGGCATAAACCGACATACGCTCTTTGCCAGGATCACCGCCTTGCGGATTGAGTAAATTTTCCGGAAGTAAATCGGCTCCGAAAGGTTGTACGACTGACTTCATCATGTGCTGGATATTCGATAGAGAATTACCCGCGCCATCCATGGCTACCGAGGGCTTTAGTCGCATCTCCTTTTGCCAAAATCCAGCCTGGGGAATTCCAGAATCAGCCTGCCGGTAAAACACACGCGCTTTATCGGCCTCACAGCACAATTCTGCAAATGACGGAATTTCCTCGTCCCACTCAATGAGCGTTGAAACCTGCCCATAAAGTTTGAGCGCTTCTTCGTAAAGCTGCCAGACTTTTTCTGTAACCCGGGCTGAATGCGTATCAAATATATATTTCCCCATCGGGGTATGCCCCGCCAGATGGAACTGTCCCACCTTGGCAGGTGGAATGTGTCGTAAGTAGACACTGGGGTCAAACCCGTGATTCACCGAGTTCACGTAAATGTTATTAATATCCAGCAGAATGCCACACCCGGAACGCAGTGCCACCTCGGCTAAAAATTCCCATTCGGGAATCACGGAATGTTGAAACGTCACGTAGGTCGACACGTTCTCAAGCAAAATGGGCCGTCTGAGATAATCTTGGACTTGCCCCACGCGTTCGCTCACGTGCTGAATGGATTCCTCGGTGAGCGGTAAGGGTAAAAGATCATGAAGATATTCGCCGCCGACCCCCGACCAACATAGATGGTCGGAAACAATCGCGGGTTGAATGCGCTCAACTAGATTTTTAAGCCTGCTGAGATAGTGTGGATTAAGGGGATCTGTAGAACCAATCGAGAGCGCTACCCCATGCAGCGCCACCGGGTAGCGCTCGCAAACTTTTTCAAGCATATCGAGCGGACGACCGCCCGTATTCATATAATTTTCTGAGACGGCTTCAAAAAAATCCATGGGTGGATAAGGCCCGATAACGGCCGGGTAATGTTCACTCCGAAGCCCGACTCCGCATCCGAGGCTAGGCCATGGACGGTTATTGGAATCCTTATCGCTCATATAAAATCTCCTAAGAAGATTTCACACCGATTCCCGGTGTGCACGACACGGGAATCGATGTGAAATACAGAGTCAATACTTACTTTGCAACCGTACCGCCGTCGGTCGTGCACTGCTCAGCACTTGGGGACTTCACCCAGCCCTGGCCTTTGCAGGCATTTTTGCCGGCGCAGCTATGTCCCGCACCACCACAGGCCCCCGTTCCTGCACATTTATTCACTCCGGCACACTTCACATCGGCATAGGCAACCTGAGTCAAAGCCATTCCTGAAACGGCCAAAAGACCGGCGACGGAAGCGGCAAGAAGTCTCTTTTTAGATGCATTTGTTTTTTCCACGTGCGTTCCTCCTGTTTTATTGTGGTGAGCGCCGGACCTGCCGACGCCCCTTTGGCAAACACCGTATTTCGGATGAGATACGGCCCCCTCCAAACGAAGGGAAATTTAAGAAACTTTCAGTCCGGCAATTTCGAGTTCAATGGTAATCTCTTCACCCACCAGAAGCTGCCCTGTTTCAATAGCCTGATTCCAGATCAAACCAAAGTCTTTACGATTGATCGTAGTTGTCGCTGTAAACGACGCGCTCTGATTGCCCCACGGATCCGTCACTTCCCCAAGCGCTTCCAGGTCAAACACCACTTCTTTTTCAACCCCGTGTATTTTTAACAAGCCGTGCAGTTTCGCCTTACTCCCAACAACATCCGTCACGCGGGTGCTTTTAAAAGTCATCTCTTTAAACTTCTCCACATCAAAAAAATCTACAGACATTAAGTGTTTGTCGCGTTCCTTGACATTTGTATCAATGCTTGCCGTTTGCACGACTGCTTCCGTTTTCCACGATGCGGGCTCTTTGACGTTGTAATCAAACTGTCCCTCAAAGACACGGAAATTACCGCGAACCCACGACAAAAGATGGCGCACCTTAAAACTCACGGTCGAATGATCAAGATCCACCTTATACACCGCCGCATGAACCGGCCCCACCAATCCAACCATGCACATCGTCGTCAAAAAAAACAACCTCAGCTTGTGCTTCATATCCAGACCTCCTGCTGTGTTAAAAATTAGGCTTTTTACGTACAAAAAAGGCGCCCCCGAAAGAGGGCGCCTTTTCACGAAAGACATTGCTGAAATATCAGTTTTTTCCGGCCAAGACATAGCTAAAAATCAGTGGAGCCACAATCGTCGCATCCGATTCGATCACAAATCGTGGTGTGGTTGGGTCAATTTTAAACCAAGTGATCTTTTCGTTGGGGACCGCCCCGCTGTAAGACCCATAGGAGGTCGTACTGTCACTAATTTGACAGAAATAGCTCCAAAGCCGGCAATCTTTCCGTTTTAAATCTTGAATAATGAGCGGCACAACACAAATGGGGAAATCCCCTGCAATGCCACCCCCGATCTGAAAAAAGCCAATGGGATGAGCGGGAGATGTCTCCTGATACCACTTCACTAATAGGTCCATTTGCTCGAGTCCGCTTTTGATGATGTTAATATTCTTTATATTTCCCTTAATCACATTCGACACAAAGATATTCCCTAACGTGGAATCTTCCATGCCGGGCGTGAAAACAGGCAGATTTTTTTCACAGGCAGCCACCATCCATGAATTTTTAGGATCTGTGTCCATGCAGTCATTAAGGGCACCCGATCGAATCAGTTCGTAAAAAAATTCATAATGAAACATCCGTTTTCCTTCGCGGTCCGCTTTCTGCCACAGCGCCAGCATTTTTTTCTCAATGCGCCTCAAAGCCTGTTCTTCAGGAATGCACGTATCGGTCACCCGATTAAACCCATCATCCCGCAGGGCAATTTCATCGTCAGCGCTCAGCTGCCGGTAGTGAGGAACCCGCTTGTAGTGGCTGTGCGCAACAAGATTAAAAATATCCTCTTCAATATTTGCTCCGGTCGTGCAAATCGCATGGACCTTATCCTGGCGAACCATCTCAGCCAAAGAGATACCGAGCTCCGCCGTACTCATTGCACCTGCCATGGTAAAAAACATCTTTCCATTATTTTCCAGAAGATTTATCCACGCCTCTGAGGCATCAACCACTACCGCCGCATTAAAGTGACGGTAATGATGTTTGATAAAATCTCTAATCACGGTTTCTTTGGTGTTTTCCACGGCACCCATTTTCATAACCTCTCCTGTTTAGGCTCTGCAAGACTTTCTTTTCAAATCACCGCGCGGGCGGATCTTCTCGGAACAAAAATGGCGGGCTCGACGGGACTTGAACCCGCAACACCCGGATCGACAGTCCGGTACTCTAACCAATTGAGCTACGAGCCCTTACGATATTAAAACGAGCCGCTATTCTAGTGAGGTGGATGCTTCGAAACAAGCGAAAAATTTGTGCCTATGATTCGCATCCATAAAATTCGGCTTTGGCACGCCCCACAACACACGGGTTCCCTTGGCGCATGACTGCGGGTGCTGCACCCAATCCGTTCGATTGGGTGCGTTCCCTCACAAGTGCATGACTGCAGGCGCGGCACCCAATCCGCTCGATTGGGTGCGTTCCCTCACAAATTCCGTCCGAATTTGTGTAGGGAACGTGGGCGATAGAGGATTCGGCGTCTCG
>CAYMUZ010000166.1:0-5649 GCA_964393875.1 uncultured bacterium
GTCCCCTTTTTTGATCCGGGTTAAACACCATAGACGTTGAGAACAACGGCTTCGGGCGGACAAAGCAGTCGGAAGGGCATGCATCGTCCGTAACCCAGACCACGCGACACCGAACACACCGCCCCTTTCAAACTTACGATGCCCGCGGCATAAGCCCTGCCTAACATTGTATGGGTCAGAATAGGCCCCCACAGCGGCAAGCAGACCTGCCCCCCGTGCGAATGGCCTGAAAAGGAAAGGTCTATTTCGTTTTCTCCGACATCCATAAACGCGTCAATACTGTGCGTTAAAAGCAAATTTACCTTTTCGGGATCATAATTTTTCAGCGTTTCGCGGATGCTGGCGTGCCCCGTCGTAGGGTCATCGAGTCCGTGCACAAGAATGGAAACATCTCCCACCTGCGTCTCAAAAGTCTGGTTCCGCAGAACCTTCACGCCGATGCCTTCGAGGGCCCGCTGCAAAACATCCGTTGGGTTCAGTGTTTGAGGGTATGTCTGCCCGGGAAAATCGTGGCAAAAAACGTCTTTGAGCTGGTAGTCGTAATAATCATGATTGCCAAAGACAGCGAAAAAACCGTGTTTTGCCTTTAGTTTTTTAAGGTCGTCGACGCAGGTATGAATGCCTTCTTCACAATCAATGATATCTCCGGTCAAAACGATAAGATCAAATTCTTCACCGGCAAGTTGTGAAAAAAAGCGGGAAAGAAGCAGATTCGGCCGGGCAAAATGGATGTCGGATAAATGCAGAATTTTCAGCGGCACCGCGAGAACCCTGCGCAGGGTCACATCGTGACGGTTAATTTGAAAAGCGTGCAGTTCCACTTTGTTTGCCCAAAGGGCTAACAAACCACCGCAAACGAGCAGGCCTAAAATAAACATCGACTATTTTGCAGAGCCTTAGTGAGTTCCTTCAAAGGCCGTCTTTAAAAGCTGTTCTAATTCGCCGCTCTCACGCAGTTGGTGCATAATATCGCATCCACCGACCAATTCCCCATTGATGAACACCTGCGGGAATGTCGGCCAGTTGGAGTACCCCGGTAGAGCAGCACGAATGTCCGGGTTCGCAATAATATCCACACTTTTGAATGGGTAGGGAAAACCTTTCAATATTTGAACGGTTGCCGCCGAAAATCCACAGAGTGGAGAGGCCGTCGTCCCCTTCATAAAAACAACCACTTTATTATTTTTAATTTCCGATTCAATCTGACTGATAACATCATCTGAACTCATAAGTTCTCCTTAGGCTCTGTCAAAACCAGCTACGGTCTAAAGTATTTTAAAGAGCGGCCGTTCTGAGCGCGAGCGCGTGAATTCTTCCATCTTCAAGCGGTATTTTCAATGCCTGGTTCACCAGTTGCTGCTGTTGAATCAATCTCTTCCCCTGAAATCCTGTCCAGAAAACAGTGACTTGAAAGTGATCACGCGTGCCGGTCATATCACTCACCGTCACTTCTGCGCTTGGAAAAGCCGCCGTCAATATTTCCTGAACTTGTTCTGGTTCCATGATTGTTCGTTGCTAGAGAACTCTGCTCCGCGTCGTCCTTGTGAATGAAATTCCTCTAGGGCCTAAACTGCCGCAGGCGCCGCTTTCGTGCGAAGGTAAGCGTGCGTGGCATGGCCGTAAAAAAGCTCCGCCGCTTCCATCAGTGTCTCGGATAACGTGGGGTGCGGGTGAATACTTTCTGCAATATCGCGCGCGGTAGCGCCCATCTCGATTGCCAGAACCCCCTCACTGATGAGTTCTCCGGCACCCTGCCCGCAAATACCAACCCCAAGCACGCGTTCTGTCTCGGGTTCAAGAATCAGCTTGGTCAGACCCTCCGTACGGTCCAGCGAAAGAGCACGCCCCGACGCCGCCCAGGGAAACTTCACGACTTCAATAGGAATATTTTTTTGACGCGCTTCACTTTCGTTCAAGCCGCACCACGCGATCTCAGGGTCTGTGAATACAACAGCCGGCATAATCAAGTGTTTGGAAGATCGATCGTCACCCGTCATCACATCGACGGCAATACGTGCCTCTTTGGCTGCTTTATGCGCAAGTAAAACACCGCCCGCACAATCGCCGATCGCAAATAGCTTGTCATCTTGGGTTTGTTGTTTATCGTTGACCTGGATAAACCCTTTTGCGTCGCGTGTCACCTTCGTATTCTCAAGCCCCAGATCCTCACAGTTGGGCGCACGTCCCACGGCCACAAGCACGCGGTCGTAAAGCTCGTCTATTTCCCGCCCCCCATACTCCATAACAACCTGAATTTGTTTTTTGCTTGTCGCCATTTTGACCACTTTGGCTTTCAAACGCAGTTCTTTAAAATGCTTCTGCACATAGTCACGTACGGGCCTCACCAGATCAGCATCCGCTCCCATCAAAATAGAGTCCATGGCTTCCACCATCACCACACGGCTGCCAAGCGCCGCATACACAGTTCCGAGCTCCATACCGATATAGCCGCCGCCCACCACAAGCAAATCCTGAGGAATCTCTTCAAGTTCGAGAGCTTCTGTGGAGGTCATTACACGCTTGTTACCAAGATCAAAAGCTGCGGGCATAGCCGGCCTGGATCCCACGGCGATAATCGCTTTTTGAA
This sequence comes from uncultured bacterium, assembly GCA_964393875.1. GTDB lineage: Bacteria > Omnitrophota > Omnitrophia > Omnitrophales > Aquincolibacteriaceae > JAHFHB01. The sequence continues at coordinate 2,588 of CAYMUZ010000166.1, forward strand.
AACGAATAAATTTTTGTCCCTCCTGCGTTTCCACACGCAAGGTATCGCTCGATTCAAAATAGCCGCGGCCCTGTAACACTTCCACGTTACGCCGCTGCGCCAAGCCGCGAATACCCTGGGCGAGTTTGTCGAGAATGGATTCTTTCCAGGCACGCATTTTTTCAAGGTTGATGGAGGGCGCCGCAAAATCAATACCACGAAAAGCGGAGGCTTTGGCTTCTGTGATCAAATGGCCCGCATGCAAAAGGGCTTTAGAGGGAATGCATCCGCGATTTAAACAGGCACCGCCCAAGCGGCTTTCACGCTCAACCAAAATAACCTTTTTGCCCTTATCGGCCGCATAAAAAGCCGCAGCATATCCGCCGGGCCCTGCTCCAAGAACGACAATGTCTGCTTCCATTATTTTTTCCCTCTCTGCTTGTCCGCCTTGTGTGTGGCGGGCTTTTTACGACCGGCTTGCCCGCCTTCAGTCTGGCGGGGCAGCGCAAGGTCCGTCTCCGTGAAAAGGTTGAGCGCTTCGGCAAAATCGACGATGAAACGTGCCGCCGAGCCGCCATCGATAATGCGATGATCGTAAGAAAGCGCCACGGGCATAAGGTTCGCAACCACCACTTTGTTTGCGCGAACAACCGGCTTGGGTCCGCCGCGGCCAATGCCCAAAATCGCCGCCTCAGGCTTGTTGATAATCGGCGTGAAGTAGGTTCCGCCGATACTGCCTTGATTGGAAATAGTAAAAGAGGCGCCCTGTAGTTCATCCATGACCACTTTACGGTCACGTGTTTTCTGTGCCAATGCGGCCAGCTCGACCGAAAGATCGAACAAACTTTTTTGATCGACATCGCGGATGACCGGCACAATCAACCCTTGTTCGGTATCGACGGCGATCCCGATATGGTAGTACTCTTTGAAAACCAATTCTCCGGCCGCTTCATCGAGGCTGGTATTAAAAATCGGATGTTTTTTGAGCGCGGCCACCACGGCCTTGAGAATAAAAGGCGTCAGCGTCAACCCTGCACCTTTTTTCTTATAAACTTCAACATACTTTTTACGCAAAGCCAGCACGTGATCAATCGACGGTTCATCAAGCTGAGTGACCCGCGGCGTCGAGGTCCAGGAAAGCATCATCTGATCGCTAATCGTCTTGCGCAGTTTGGTCATCTTCTTACGCGTCACAGGCCCAAACTTTGAAAAATCAACGGAGGGTGTTACAGCGCTCGACTTAACAGCCGGCGCCGAAATGGTTTCACCACTAAACGTTTTAGCCTGCAAAAACTGAACGTAGGCTTTCAGATCCGGCAGCACGATACGACCGCCATGCTCACTGCCCTTTACACGTCCGAGATCAATGCCAAGATCGTCGGCCAATCGGCGCAGTGTCGGAGAAGCCGGGGGCAAAAACCCACCCTTTGATTGGTACTGGTAAATGCCCGCTTGGGCAGAAACCGGTGCGGACTGCACTGCGAAAGGCGGCGCGGAAGCGGCGGCGGCAGACGCCGGCAGCTGCTGAATGGGTGCCGATGACACCGGGGCCGAACCCGAGGACACAAGCGTCATCAGAAGACCGCCGACGGGAACTTCATCCCCCTCTTTGACGGCCACACGAGAAATGGTTCCTTCGCCCGGAGAATTAATCGCAGCAACCGCTTTATTCGTTTCAAGCTCGATCAAAGACTGGTCTTTTTTAACCGCGTCTCCCTCTTTCACAAGCACTGCAACCACTGTGCCTGCGACAACCCCTTCGGCAAGCTGCGGAACACGTACTTCCATGAAATAGCTCCTTTAAATGAGGCCACGACTTACGGCGATACAATCGCCGTCAAGTCGCCCAGCCGAATTTATCCCGCGAAACCACGGCCTAGTGGCTGAGTCGGGACTTCATTTCATAAATCAAAGACAAATCGGATAAACTTTTTCGGGATTGACGCCAAGGTCCTGAATCGCCTGAGCCACGATTTTTTTACTGACAAGATTCTTTTCGCTCAGCGCATACAGCACGGCAATCACCGTCGACTCTGCGTCTACCTCAAAGAAACGGCGCAAATTCTCACGCGTGTCACTGCGCCCAAAACCGTCGGTGCCAAGCGTCGTGAGGCCCCCCGGCACCCAAGGTGCGATTTGATCGGCCACGATTTTCATATTGTCCGACACCGCAACAAAAACACCGTCCTGCTTTTCGAGCACGGTTTCCAAATAAGATTTCTTCGGCTCAGATTCCGGATGAAGCATGTTCCAACGTTTGGCTTGAAGTGTTTCAGCACGTAAGCGCTTGTAGTTCGTCGCGCTCCACACATCGGCCGACACATCGTAGCGCTCGGCAAGAATTTCCTGGGCTTTAAGCGCCGAGTTCATAATGGCGCCGCTGCCTAAAATCTGAGCGCTGAGTTTTTTGCCTTTGACGCCCTCACGAAATTTATAGAGCCCCTTCAAAATGCCTTCTTCCACATTTTTAGGCATGTCGGGCATCGTGTAATTTTCATTATGAACAGTCAGATAATAAAACATGTCTTCGCCATCCTGATACATCCGTTTCATGCCATCCTGTAAGATCACCGCGATTTCGTAGGCAAACGCCGGGTCATAGGCCATCACGGAGGGAACCGTGCTTGCCATCAAATGGCTATGTCCATCCTGGTGCTGAAGCCCTTCACCGTTCAGTGTGGTTCGCCCCGCAGTAGCTCCGAGCAAAAACCCTTTAGCCCGGATATCCCCTGCAAGCCAAATCAAATCACCCACGCGCTGAAAACCAAACATGGAGTAGTAAATGTAAAACGGAATCATATTGACACCGATGTTCGCGTGCGCCGTCCCTGCGGCGATAAAAGACGACATCGCACCGGTCTCGTTAATTCCCTCTTCAAGAATCTGGCCGTCTTTGGCTTCCTGATAATAAAGCAGCGTGTCGCTATCCACCGGATCATACAACTGGCCTTTAGGGGAATAAATGCCAATCGCACGGAAAAGAGCATCCATACCAAACGTCCGTGCTTCGTCGGGAATAATCGGAACCACACTGCGGCCGATTTCAGGATGCCGCAACAGCTTGGTCAGGATGCGGACAAAAG
>CAYMUZ010000167.1:0-8999 GCA_964393875.1 uncultured bacterium
AGAAGACGCAAATCACGAATGTCTTGAGCCCGGAATTGGTCACTGCCGAAACGGTCGTAATCGTAGTTTTCTTCGATTTGAGAAACCAGAGCTGCGCCCTCAGGTTCGTTGGCAAAAAGATGCCGAAAACGGTACAGGTGCTCAAGGGCATTCTCCGTCTCAATTTCAGGAAAGATCTCCCTCATTTGCTGCCGGGTAAGCCAGGCTCCCTGTGAAACAGGGCGCACTTGAAAACGTCCTCCCGCATCGCTCTGATGCAGCGCTTCAAGAACTTCACGGCGCTGCAGTAAATCGTTCGATCGAACTGCCGAAGCGGAAGTCTTTGCCGGTGCCGCCGCCGCGGCTGGGGCTTTTTTGCGCTGTTTTTTTTCCAGCTTAAAATTTTCTTGTTTAAGCGACTCTGCCCGCCCCGGGTCGTACCGGCCGCGCTCAAACACGAGCTCAAACATCGCGAACTGCCGTTGACTGGTTTGTTTCAAACTGGCGCGCACTCGCTGGGCAAGTCCGGTATCCTGATAATGCTGAAATACTTTCTGTTCAACTTGATCAAGCCAGTGTTCAGAAATCTGGGCATAGCCACGCTGAGGCGGGCGCAATTGAAATCCCAGACTATAAAGCGCCTCGCGCAAAACAGCGCTGAGTCGAAATCCGTGCGGAACCGTGATTAAAACCCGGCCGTGATCTTGCAGCATGCGTGCGGATTGCAGAAAAAATGTCTGCATCTCTGCCGGATCGAGTTCATGCAGGGTATTGATGAGCGTGATCATACGAATTTTAGCGGAAAGCGCATTTTTTGAAATGACGCCAGGCAGTGTATCAAGGCCTGCCTCCAGCGAGACAAGGCCCGACGACTTATCCCAACCGCTGGGCGGTGTTACCGCGAGATCTTCCGTATGGGGATCGACCTGATAGAGGGTGAAATGAATCCCATCGGGGAGATGCCTCTGATCCGGTGTCCGCGGCTCTTGCAAATCGTGCAGGGCCTGCATTAAAATACCCTTCCCCGAAAACATATCCAGGTAATTCGCTTCTGCAGGGTGCGTATCAAGATCTGCCAGAATGACCTCAGCCGCAAGCGCCGCGGAAAAATCATGCGGGTTCCGGCCCAGACTGGAACTAAAACCTGTTTCAAGCACACGCTGGCTGCGCACTCCTCGCCGCCCCTTCCTGATTTGCTCAAGCACTTCGTGAAGCCCCCGCAATGTCGCGCGCAGCGACAACCAGATTTCAACTTCGTCCAAGCTGAGCATTTCCCGGGCCGAGCGCCATTTTTCATAAAGCGGCAGTGCCTGGATGCGCTGCGCCTCATCCTCGATCAGGTACGATCCGTCTGCAAACCTTTTGTCATGGTTTTCCAGAATCAACTGTGCCCAGCGGTCTGTAAAAAGCGTTTCAAAATCAAAACCGGCCGAGCGCGCATCCTCCGGATACAACCCCATGACCTCGTAAAAATTGACCAGGAGACGGTAGGCGCTTTCTGTCAGGAGAAAGAGCTTCTCTGTCCAGATTTTTTCGCGTTCATCATGTGAAATAGTCCAATATTCAGCAGGCGACATTGTTTTGAAATTTTCTTTGCCCGGCGGAATATCCCGGTAAAAATTCCCGAATAAAAACAAAAGTTCAGCACGCCGCGTCACTTCTTTGAGACCGCCCTCATTCGTGGGTCGCAGCAAAATAGAGCGGTAGCGCAGAATCAATTGAAGCAGGCGTTCGTGGTAGGCCACCCGGTTGGACCACTGCTTCCTGGCCGCATCACTCGATTCAGGCGTCACCGGGGCGGCTCGTTCCTGCAGAGGCATAAACTCAAGATCTTGGGGATGGATATTCTGTAACACACCGATTTCGTCTCTCTCATCGCGTAAATAAATTCTTTCATGGGTTCCCACCGGCTTTTCTTCCCGAAGCAAGAGATCTTTTTTCCAAGAAGTCCAACTCAACTGGTCCCAGGCCGTATCCCCTGCCGGGACAGGATCCGTTTTTTCGAGGTCAAGCACGTAAAAACCACGGTCGTAGATGGCGGCTTCAACTTTGGCAGCCGTCTCCGTAGTGGCAGCCCCGGAACCCGCAAGCAGGTGTTCGCGTGAGGTCGCTTGCAAACGATTGCTGGCAAACCCTTGCTTGACTTTAAATCCCATCGCTTGAATTTGAGCCAGCCCCGCGGGGTCCATATTCAAATGAGCCGGCAGAGTCACGATGACGTGGCCACCGCTCGCAAGCAGCCCGCGGGCCATTTTTAGAAAAGCGTAAAACTCATCCGGTGTATGATCCTGGAGACGAAAAAAGGAAATCACCCATTGATAAAGCCCTTGGGCTTTGGCACTGACAGCGGCCTCTTCCGGTTTTACAAGGGGCTCAGGATTCCAATTTTTTGAATGCGAGTCTTTTTTTAGATTTAAGAGCAGCGGATGATCTTCGCCATCCGTGACTTGAATCGGTGGAGCCGCGCTCTCGCCGGCTTTTGCCTGAAGCGCGGCATAAAGATAACTGCCCGCATCGTAGGCATTGGCCACGGAATATTCCTCATGTTTCACATAATCCACCGCCCAAAGGGCCGACAGCCAGGCCTTGGTCTTAAGGGAGAAAAGACTTGATTCCAGCAGCCCTGACAAGGATTCTGGAGTTTTGGATTCCTGCAATTGGGCAAGGGAATGCGTATAGTGCTTGACATCCACACCCAGCATTCGCAGCAAGGCTAGATATTGTTTATAAAGGCCTTCGCTGAGACTGACCGTTTCCAAAGCCCATCGGATTTTTTCAGCGAGTGTGGTTACGGCAGCCGGTTCTTCCGCCGGAGCCTCCTTCTGCGAATTTTCTCCCGTGATCATCCTGGCAAATTCCAAGGCCTCGGCCTGCGTCAAGGCCTCCGCTGGGATGGGATGAAGAAAAAGCCGCATGACTTGTCGCTGCTCATCGGAAAATTTCAAGTCTTTTTGAATTTCGGCCTGCATTAAAAAAGCCATGTGCTTCGGCAAAAGCCGGTGCCAAGAATCACTGAGCGAGCCTTCAAGCTTCCCCACCCATTTTTGCAGAGCGGGATCAATGCGCTCTTCGATAAATTCATGCAGCTGGTGCGTCGCATCGGCACTGATTTCACCGGTATCAAGGTAGGTTTTATAAGTGGACAAGGCTAGATCCAGGAGAGCTTTTTCCGTTTTGATCTTCTGGCGAGCCGCCCGAACTTTGGCCAAAATACGTTCCGGATCGCGATGCAAAAGCCACTCGGGATGTCGGGTTTTCAGAAACTCCTCGATCTCAGGATAAAGCAGCGGGGTCGTCCCTGCATGCGCAGCCGCCTGCACAAGCTGGGTCCAGGCATCCTCGGAAGCTTCTGCCTCCCCTGCAGGCGCAAATACAGGCGTCAAGAGCGCCAGTTTTTCCTGCCAAAAGAGCAGCTCTTTGGCAGGTTGAAATTTTAAATTTTCAAACAAGGCCGGATTCTTCAACCTTATAAGCTTGCGGTCTTTCGTATCCGTCACGTAACGCGCCCCCGTCACCACGCGGGTGGAGCGTTCCGTGGGTTCCCGTTCAGGCTCAAGCGCCGCAGGGGAGTGGGCTTCTGCCTTAAAGTCAAGGTTAAGGATTTCTGCACCCTGTCTATCCAGCCAAGTTCTTTGGGTATGAACGGCCAAAAAATCCAGCTGCATCAGCCAGGTCTTAAGGCTCCAGTCCTCCCGGTCACGCGGCCTTCGGTCGCCGGCCTGCGATTGAAAGATCGTTTCTTCGCGGGTCCGGCGCAAGGGCAGGGAGAAAGGGGCTTTAGGCAGCCACACATCCTGATAAACAAGACGGCCCTGCTCGTCGTGTTCGAAACGTAAAAGGCGGAGAACACGGCCGCTTTCAGGGTCAGTCTCGATTTTCAGAACCGGTATATCCATGTCCCCTGCGACGCGAAAAAAAGTCCTGCTTCTAAATTTTTCAGAGAAAAGGCTCCTGTGTTTTTCCCAATAGAGCGTTTTTTCGTGCAACGCGGGCAAAGCGACTTCTTGACGTCCAAGAACCTCTTCAAGGTTATAAAGGAAAGATTCGGCCTGGGCCGCCGGGGCGTATTCATCCTCGTAAAAACCGTCTTCGGTGTGGCCAAAAACATTGCGGGCGATCCGGGCGATTTCTCCCAACAGGACGACAGAAATAGGTTCGCCAGCGTCTTTGGGATTGGCGACACTCCCAACAACCACATCGGTCTTAAAATGCACAACGTCTGCTACCAACCCGGCACCCATTTTTTTTCCGATATCAAATTTTTTCTGTCGTACCCACTCCGTCGGCGCTGTGTCCACATCCGGCGTTGGCAGAGGTGCAGGATCCTCCTGGTTCCCGGATCGGGCCAGCCAGGCTGCTAAAAGCCACTGGGACTCAAACGGCAAGTCGGGCCTGTGAAGGCGGTGGGTCACAAGCCGGGCAAGGCCCGTCTTCTGCGGCTCATACGATTGGATCCGTTTCACAAGCACAGGGCCGTCCGCATTTGGGGCCAAGTCAATTTTGAGTCGCGGGGCTCCGTTCTCGAAAAAAACACGCTGGCTGATTTGGGAACTGAAAAGCCCGCGTTTTTTTCCCTTGAGCGCGCTCAAATTCTCATAGGTCATCACTGCCGGCCAAAGGAAGTCGGTCTGATGTAGAATTTGCCGGTCTTCGTAAAGCACCAGGTTGGCGCTGTTTTTGATGAGCGTCCAGACCTCTTCGACCTGGCCTTTGGCGTTTAGCCGAACGCGGTAGTCCGGCTGAATAGGGTCGGCCGAGAGCACCCTCACGTCCCGTTCAGGCGCTGTTTCGAGCTCTTCGCTCAAGATCTGCTGGATTTCAAGACGCTCGGTTTCCTGATAGGCCTGGCGCAGTAAATGTTGAAAATAAAAAATCTGTTCCAAGTCGTCTCGAAAAAGGTTTGAGTAAATCCGGCGGGTCAGATCCACGCCCAGAATGATGCCGTATTTGCGCCGAAACTCCTGCTGAGCACTCGTTCCCAGTTCAGGCGAATTGCCGGTCTGCATTTTCTGACTGCGGATCAGCAAATTGTTTAAAATAGTTTGCGCCAAAGCCACGGTCTCACGCATGTGCTCCGGGTCCCGATTCCACTCACCCGGAGCAAACGTTTCCGCCCCCACTTCGCGGCGAAAAGCCTCGCTTTTGCGCAGGGCAAGAATCACGCTGGCAAGCTGAAGATAGGGATAAAATTGTTTGCCAAGTTGGCCATGAGCAAAATAGCTGGTCAAAAAACCCAGTTCCGATTGGACACCGTATTTGCTGAAATAGCGATTGTTCATGTGAGCGCTTACCCAGCGTGAGCGGAAATAGCGGGTGTGATGCGCTAGCAAATCATAAACATCGCGTTCAAAATCGAGCGTATGAAAAGTAAGGGTTGCGGGGTCCCATTCATGACTGAGCAAAAACTCTAAAAGCTGAGTGACTTTTTCTACCTTTTTTTCTTCCGACGCGCGGAGGTCCCATTGACGAACCCGTTCCACCGCATCGAGCCGTAGATCCTGAAGCAGAAAATCTATGACGCGATCGGCAGTTATTGCTCCCGCGCCTCCTTCCGACTCCAGTTTTTTCGCATAAAATTGGAAAAGGCTAGAGAGTTTGTGTGTCGATCGATCCTCAAGCGCAATGGCCGTCTCGCCGACAAAATCCAACTGGACCAATTGGTGCGGCCTCATTTCAAATCGGAACCCCTGCATGGGCAGACCGACGCCTAAGCGCCGGGCCCTTGCGGCCTGGTCCGTCTCCACGGCAGCCCTCAATTTAGCCGTTTTTCTTCTGACTAAGCGTTGGACAAATTTTCTACGAACCTCTCTCGGCGTCATTTCCCACGCTTCATAACTTTTTGACCCGTCATAGGCCCCTTCGTTGAACAGGGCGTAAGCCCGCGTAAAATCGAGCGGCGGCCCCCCCTCGGGGCGCATCTCGCTCCTCGCTAAACGTGGCAGAGCCATCGTCTTAGCGCGCTGAAAAGGGGATGCCCAGCCAATACGAATCAGGGGTTTATCATGGGGAGAAACGGTCTGTTTGTAAAAAAGCGGCAGCAGATCTGCTTGGGAAACTGTTGATTTTTTTTGGAGTTCGGCAAGCCGGCGGGCAAAGACATCCAAATGTTTACGCCCTTCTGCCATCAGAGCGCCGGAGTCATCGGAGTTTAAAAAATTGCGTAGAGCCGCGTCAAAAATCCCGGTATAAAACCCAGCTTCATTCAACCGCCCCTCGCGCGCAAGCCGTCGCAAAATGTGATCGCGCCAGAGTTTGATTTCAGGCAGCGTCATTTGAAGAAACAACCGGCGTAGAAGGCTGGCATGAAATGCCGAAAATTCCTGCCGCGGCTCTGGGTCGGCTTCGCGATTCCACGATTGTTTCCCCCGCATCAGATTTTCATAACGTTTTTCGTCGAACGCTTCCTGAAAAGCGGGACGGATTACGACGTAACTTGCAGCGCGGTGAATCAACTCGTCCTTTAACCCCTCAGAGTGAAAGCCGCCGCCCACAAAAACGATAGGCGAGTGGCCGCCAATGCTTCGTTCAAAAGAAAAAAGGTTATCCAAAAAAACGCGGTCGCGCGCCCGGGCAGTCTCATAGAAATCGAGGCTGCCTTGAAAATCTTTATCTTCCAGACCTTGAAACGATGCGAGAAGTTTTCGAAGTCCTTGGTCTTTGATTCCCCGCCATTCTTCGGAAGATAGCGTGAGGCCCGCTAATTTTTCCAGAGAATTTAAATCGCGAGTTCGCCCAAGCAACTCCTTTTGGGCAGACGTTTTTAATAAAATTCCATAGAGTTCCTCGATTCGAGCCTCCCACTCTTTTTGAAACGATTCGCTTCCTAAAGTCTTAGACGGGCTTTTCGAATCATTTTTTATCAGAGTGGAAAGATGGGGATACTTCTGGGCATCCAAGGGCCGCAGTCGAAGGATTTTCAGAACTACGCCGGCGTGTTCGGAAAACTTGGGGTCGAGCTTTTCAAGCCAGTGATCCAGTTTTAAAGCAGGTGCGGGATAAATTTCTTTTTTACGGGCATTCAGTCTGTTTCTACAGATATTGATTCTTTCTAAAAGGCTCGGATTGTCTTTCAAACGCGAGAGATAGAGTCGGATTTCTTTTTCATACAAAGCTTCATCGTCAATGCCCCGGTAATCTCCGGAGCGGCTCAAGATCGCTGCCGGGACCGTGCCGGAGAGTTCGCCGCTTTGCAAAAGGCGCTGCAGTTCCTTCTTAAGTTTTTTTCGCTGCGGCAGCGTTTGTAAAAGGAGGGGGTCCATGCTTCCATCACCCCCCTCGACCGCAATGTGAACAATGCCGTATTTTTTTTCGAGCAAGCGCAGCAGCCATGCGATTTTCTGCTGGGTCTCTCCGATCGCATGCGCGTCCTGGATCAGGACAAACATTTCGGGCTGAGTCCCCTGATGGAACTCAGAAATTCTCCCGAGATTTTTTGGAATCTGGATCGCTCGAAGGTCTGAAATAACAACCGGCTGTGTGAACTCAGAAATGGGCGCGGAATGCTGCACTGCCCAAGCAGGCAGGCTCCCCAAACATTGTGTGCAAAGCAGCAGTGCGGCACAGACCTTATTTAAAAAAGGAGGGCCTTTCATGGGGGACTAGGCCGAGGATGAGACGATGGCATGCATGCGGGTCTCACGCAGCAGATCAAAATTGAGAGAGTAGGCTCCTTCGGAAAATTCAAAATAGCCGCCGCGGGTCAAAGCATCGCGGACTTCTGGATCGAGCTTCGCATATTCAAAGGCTTCCCCGGCCGCGGCAGAAACTAAGCGGGATTGATACCCCCACGGTTGTTTTCTAAGGAGTTGCGAGTCCAAACGAACCGTAAATCCAAGACTTTGAGAGGTTAAAATCCGGTCTAAATTCCGGTTCTGCGAGAAAATAAAAACTTCATGTCCCGCCAAAATGGAATGTTTTTTAACCATCGCGGCGCGATCAAAACGAATTCTATCCACTGAAAGTTTTTGGACGTAAGACCGCCGCTGATAACCCACGCCATGCGGAACCAGACTTCCCAGGTCTAAAGCCGTCGGTTTCAAACTATTCGTATATCCGATCACCACACTGCCGGCGCTCAGGCCGGCAAAACGCGCGGCCAGGCTTTGCCGGTCCGCTCTCTGCAGAGCATCCAGCATGACTTGAACTAAAACAGGATGATCCTGACTCTTTCGTTTCGCAGTGTTGCCAATCTTCAGACCGTCCAGCTCCGGATCGTTCAATGCCTGCAAATGGTTAGAAACCTCGTCACGATCCGAAGTGCCGTAGCGAGCCACATGAACGGCCTCGTCCAAAAAATTTCCAAAACGAATCCTCACTGCCGGCGTCCAAAGCGGATCTGCCAAAGCGCCAAGATGCAGCGCAGTCATAAATCCGCCGGTCGGTCCCTCAGGCCCTGCCCAGCGCTTTGCGAGGGGTAAAAGCGGACGCTCGTTAATCAAACGCACAAATTTTGGGGTGAAAGTGATTTCTGCGCTTCGCATCTCAGAGCGCATTGTCTCCGGGGCAATCTCGAGATTTCGATCCGATTGTGGGGGTAAAAGGGGTTCTTCTTTCGGGTGGCGCGTAGGAATCCACCTGTTCCAAATATCAATTTGAGAAGACAATTCGACTGAATGAGACCCGGCAGACGCACGGATGAGAACCCCGTCTTGATCCGCCAGATCGACCATATGTTGGATGTAGTCGCGCACCTGGGAGTCTCGGGAGTGCAAAAATGTATCGACATTGAGCACCACAATTAAAAATTCTTGACTGCGGGTGTTCATGACGTTCCACATGGTCAACCGCACAAAGCCGGTGTCCGCGACCCGGTCGCCGCGATCATTGTATTCGGGCGGATCCCGGCGCACGGCATCATTGATGATGCCCACACGCTCTGAACCTTGAAACGGCACTACGGTCCCCACCATCCGGGACAACCGTTTTAGAAGATTTTTTCTGTGTGGCTCATCGTCCGCATGGGCCATTGCGATTTTCTGGCCAACGCCGCTGCGAAAGCGGGGCCGCTGTGCCCCATAGGG
>CAYMUZ010000168.1:0-32396 GCA_964393875.1 uncultured bacterium
AAATGGCGGCGCAGTTTTTGGGGGTAAATCTACGATGGCAGGGCGCTTGGGATGAAGGGGGTGAGGGGGGGCGGTTGGAGAGTATTAAAGCGGGTCCATTGTGGATGCGTTCAGTTGAACGGCAACTCACCCCTGAAAAAATCCGCCTTTTTGACTTTGTCCGCTCGTCCATGAACAGAGTCCTCTGAGTTGAATCCGCTCTATTTTACAGTCGCTGAACCGGCCAGTTATTCTTCCGCGGAAATTAAAGAGATGCTTGAGTGCGGTGTGCCCAATCTCTTTCCTGGTATTGACTTTGAGGCAGAGCTTACGGCTGTCTGCGGTGATCAAAATCATTTGTTCTTTATCCACGGGGAGCGCCGCGAACTTATTTGGGCGAGCGTTCTAAGCGAGTGGAGCCCCGAGAGCCGCGAAAACATTTTATTGCATCTCGCTAGGGTGAATAATACCCTCAAGGATCACCGGCCGTATAGTTCGAAACCCGCGGTGTTTATTTTTATTCCCGGCGCGGTTGTGAAGGGTCCCGCAGTGCTTGCGGATTGCCCGGAGGAGTGGATTTTTTTCGACTATTTTTTCCTCAATTCCGGGAATAAGAAATCCTTTGCATTGAGGAAAAAGGAGCGTGCCAACGCCCTCGATGACAGCCCAACGACAGAGCCGCCTGAAGCGGGTGACAGTTTTATTAGCCGGGGTTTGCTGGCTCCGGTTGAGCTGGAGCACCTGATTGATCTTTCAATGTCACTGCGATCGATGGCTTGAGCTTTCCGCAAGGTATTTTTTTTGAAGCTTGCTGATAGGGTGAATTTTTTTTATAATGACCCTTCTATTTTGTTTAGAAATGCTACGACTTTTTAGCTCTCCAAAGGGGGCTGCTCTTGAATAAGCAGGTTCAGGCCGATCTTGAAGTCCTCAAACGAACACAATCCGTTGATGCGCAGCTTTATAAAATTTTAAGCGAGATTGAAGAAATTTCCCCGGAGCGTGAAAAAATTAAGCAGGAAGTCGAAAGTGAGCGGGCTCGTTTCAAGGAGCTTGAGGCGACGCTTAAGAAACGCCAGCTTGCACAGAAAGAAAAAGAAGGAGAGTTGGCGCAAAAGGAAGGCAATGTCAAAAAGATGGAAGGCCAGTTGTCGCAGGTGAAAACGAATAAGGAGTATGCGGCGCTTCAGCAGGAAATTGCGTCCTTGAAGGCGGATAACTCGCTGCTCGAAGAAGATGTTATCCGCATCATGGATGAGATTGAGGCCTGCCGTGATGAGGTGCTCAAAGAGCAGGCGCGTCTTAAGGACCGAGAGAAAGATTTTACGGTTCGCGAGCAAGAGATCCAGAAGCGCGAGAAAGAGTGTTTGGATCAGAAACAAGAATTGTTACAGCAGAAAGAAGTAAGTATCAGCGCCCTAGCGCCGGATGTCAAAAGTCTTTATCTGCGTATCGTGGAAAAGAAAAATGGAATTGCTCTTGTGCCGGTTCGCGGCGGTATCTGCGCAGGCTGCCGGATGTTACTGAGAGCCCAAGTGATCAATGAAGTGATGCTGCAGGAAACGCTTGTGATTTGTGACAACTGCGCGCGTATTTTGTATATCGAAAATTGAGCTTTTTCGCCGGCTTCATGCCGGTGCGGCGAATCTCGCCTCACCCCCCCCCTCGCTAGTTTCTTGATCGCGTCTTAGTTAGAGCCTTTTTCTCCCCCACTTTGCAGCCACTGGAAGAATAGCCCACATATTGTATTTTTAAATCGTCCAAGTACAACAGGATGTATCTTTTTGTCCATGAAGCACTTAAGTAAAAAATAATTGACAGGCGTGTTAATAAAAAATAGACTGCGCTCGATAATTAAGTGGTAGAAAGTGGTGTAAAGTGGTGGATAAGCCAATGCGAGGTAAGCATGTTCTACGGTGAATATGAGCACACACTTGATGCAAAAGATCGCGTGATCGTTCCCGCGAAGTTCCGGGAGATTTTTAAAGAAAGCTACACGGAGCGTTTCTTTATCACGCGGGGCCTCGATCAATGTCTTTTTGTGTTCACCGAAGAAGTTTGGCGCGCCCAAGAACGCAAGTTCCGCGAAATGCCGTTCACCCGGCAGGAAGCTCGAAAATTCAATCGTCTTTTTTTCTCAGGGGCGGCCGAAGTCGTTTGTGACAAACAGGGGCGTATTTTGATTCCAGGGTATCTCAAAGGGTTTGCCGACATTAAACAGGACGTCATGATTATCGGTGTTTCCGACAGGATTGAAATTTGGTCCAAGGAAAAGTGGCATGGTTTTATTGAAAATAACAAGGGTAGTTTTGAAGATCTCGCGGAGAAACTTTTGAGCTAGGCTGAAAAAAGGAGGATCCTATGGCTTATCGTTCCAGAACTAAAGTGGGGGTGGACGTTCTTCGGTTTGAGGGTGATTTAAGTGTTGGGGAGATGGTCAAGATGAAAAGCCGCCTCACGCGCCTTTTAAACAAAAACCACAAAAATATGCTCTTGGATCTCAAGCAGGCGCGAAATGTCGAGCTTGCAGGCCTTGGAATTCTTGTGGATCGCCTCCGCAGTGTTCGCGCCCTCAAAGGCGATATTAAACTTTTCAATCTTCGCCCGGAAGTCCGCAATGCGTTCAACATGGTCGGAGTGGGTTCTTTGATGGAGTCTTTTGCGTCTGAAGAGGAGGCTTTGAGGAGTTTTGCCGCATAAGCCTGTTTTGGTTCAAGAAACCCTTGAACTCCTTAAACTGCGACCCGCAATGACGGTGGTCGATGGAACCCTTGGCGGTGGAGGTCACTCTCTTGAAATCGTTCGACGAATTGCTCCCGGAGGCCACTTGATCGCCCTTGACAGAGACCCCGATGCATTAGAGCGGGCACAAAAAAAACTTCCAACGGACTGTCGCCTGAGCTTTGCGAATGAAAACTTCAAAGATCTACCCGGTGTTCTCCGGCAGCTTAATGTTTCATCGGTGGATGCCGTTCTCTTGGACGTAGGGTTCTCGTCCGATCAGGTTGAGGAGGCTTCGAGAGGGTTTAGTTTTGACAAGGAGGGGCCGCTGGACATGCGTTTGAATCAACAGGAAGGGATTTCAACAGCAGCGGATTTCTTGGCGGAACTTTCGGAGGGCGAGCTTGAAGCTGTTTTTCGTAACTATGGCGAAGAGAGATTTGCCCGGCGGATTGCTAGAGCCGTTTGCTGGCATCGGGATAAGAATCCGATTGAGACGACTTTTCAGCTCGCGGAGGTGGTTGTTTCAGCCATTCCGGGAGCCCGATCGCGTGGTCCCCGTCCTTTTTTTAAAAGACATCCTGCCATGAGAGTTTTTCAAGCACTGCGGATAGCGGTGAATGATGAGTTGGGAAGTCTTCAGGAAGGCTTGGCGAATATTTGGCCGCATGTCCATTGCGGCGGGCGCCTGGGGGTGATTTCGTTTCACTCCCTCGAAGACCGTATCGTTAAGCGAAAGTTTCTCGCATGGAAAGCGGAGGGCTCTGCAGAGATCGTGACGCGTAAACCGGTTCAGCCTGCGGAAGCGGAGCTTCAGGAGAACTCCAGAGCGCGTAGTGCAAAATTCAGAGTGGCGGAAAAAAAATCATGAAAGGCAGTGGAAAAATTATTTTGGCGATAGGGCTTTTGGCCAGTTTGCTCGTGCTTTACGTGCATGCACAAATCCAGCTTTTTCGTATTTCCTATGTGCTCGATCGGTCGGCTAAAAAAGAGGTGGAACTCTCTGAGAAGTATCGTTTTTTGAAGTACCAGCTTGATCAGATGAAGGCTCCGCGGCTTTTGGAAGAAAAACTGGGTGAGCTGCAGTTTGATTTAACCCTGCCTGCCGAGATACGAGTGATACGGTTAGAACAGCCTGTTTTCTCTGCGATACAGCTTTCGCCGGGAATCTTCAGTCCCAAGCCTTTCTCCCAGAAGTTTACCGATTTTTTTGAGCGCTGGGTCAAAGTGGCCCAAGCCAAGACAGATACTTGAGGTGAAGCGCCCAGGCGCTTTCCCTACCCTTTAGTACGGGCTCATGGCGTCCCTTCTTTCACCCCGCCGCTTCTGGTTTTTGGGGCTTGTTGTTTGCGCATTGTTTATTCTTCTTACCTACCAATTGCTTCAGCTCTGTGTCGTGCGCCGGCCGACATTACTTCAGATCGCTGAGCGGCAGCAACAGCTTAAAATAGAAATTCCTCCCGTGCGCGGTCAGATTTTTGACCACGACGCTAAAGAGCTTGCCACCAGTCTCAAAGTTCCATCCGTCTACGCGATCCCGCGTCTTATCGGCAAAAATGAAGTAAAGGATCTCGCCGCCAGGCTCAGCAAAATTTTAAATGTGGGCACGCCCTATCTTCTTAAACGCTTAAGCCGCGACAAAGCGTTTGTCTGGATTAAGCGGCGCGTGAGTTTTGAAGACGCTGAACACATTCGGAATATGGAACATCCGGCGTTGGGTCTTGTGGAGGAATACAAACGTTTTTACCCTCAGGCGGATCTTGCGTCTCATGTGCTGGGCTATGTGAACGTCGATAGCCACGGCCTCGAGGGAGTCGAAAGGGTTTTTGACCGTGAGCTGCGGGGAGAGGCGGGAAGGCGTTATACGAAGCGTGATGCTTTGGGGCGGGAAGTGCGTGCTTTTGAGATTAAGTCGGTGCCCGCCATCAACGGCAAGCGTATTTATTTGACACTGGATCAATACATGCAGTACGTGACGGAACGGGCTCTTGATCGCGCTTATATCAAGTGGCATGCCAAGGGTGCCACGGCGGTCATGATGGAGGCATCGACAGGCCGCATTCTGGCGATTGCCAACCGGCCCACCTATGATCCCAACCGGCCGGGTGGAGCGGCGGCTGAAGCCCGCCGCAACCGCGCTGTCACGGATATGTATGAGCCGGGTTCCATCTTTAAAATCGTGGCTTTCAGCGGTGTTCTAGAAGAAAAAAAGGGGGGATTGGAAGACAAGTTTAATTGCGAAAATGGAAATTATCATTACGGCGGCGGGCGAGTGCTTCATGATGCCCATCCTTATGGAATTCTCACCCTCCCTGAAATTTTAATCAAATCCAGCAACATTGGCACCGTGAAAGTGGCGGCGCTGCTCGAACACGAGAGTCTTTTTCACTACATTCAAGGGTTTGGGTTCACCCAACTGACAGGAATTGATCTGCCGGGCGAAGCCGCTGGTTTTATTCGCCCGCCCAGCTTATGGTCCAAAACATCCCCCTATAACATCCCGATTGGGCATGAGACGCTTGTGACCCTGCTTCAAATGACACGAGCCTTTGCTGTGATTGCCAATGGGGGCAATCTTGTCACTCCGTACGTGCTTTCCAGGATCGAAGATGAAGCGGGGGTGACCCTGCTTGAGAAAAAACCAGTGATTCGCAGCCGCGTGATCAGTGAAGAAACCGCAAAGACGATGCGCGAATTGATGATCCGCGTGGTGACGGAAGGAACCGGAACTAACGCAAGAATCGAGGGAGTGCTTGTCGCCGGAAAAACGGGGACGGCTCAAAAAGTGCTGTCCCATGGGCGTGGGTATTCGCACGACAGCTTTATGTCTTCATTCATCGGGTTTGCGCCGGCAGATGCGCCGCGGATTGTGATGGCCGTGATGCTGGATGATCCAAAACCGAGTTATTACGGCGGGACTGTGGCAGCGCCTGTTTTTAAGGAAGCCGTGGAAGCCGCTCTTTTTGCGCTTGGATACGTTCCACAGAACGCCAAAGTTTTTAACGGGATTTCAGCTTCGGCAGGCGCTCCAGAAAATCCAGCCACTGCGGAGTGAATCGCTCTTTCGGATAGACGGCCTCGAGGTCGGTGAATCCTGCGGGTGATGTGACGTTTACTTCCAATAATTTCCCCCCCATCACATCCAGCCCCGCAACCGACAGTCCGAGCTTTTTCAGCCAGGGGATGATTCGTTTTACGAGGCGTATTTCTTTTGAAGTTAATGTAGCGGGGTGAGCGGTGCCGCCCAAACTCAAATTGGAGCGGAACTCGCCGGGCGGTGGACGTTTTTCAAACACCCCTAGAATGCGCCCATTTAAAATCAATACGCGCTTATCGGCACCTCTCGGTGATTTTATGAACTTTTGGACAGCAACGGGAATGCGTCCGCCGCGAGTCAGGTGCCGGATCTGAGTTTGAGCCGCAGCGCCATGACGTGAGAGCAGAAGAATGCCGCGTCCACCGCGCTCATCCAGTCGTTTGATGACCAGCGTTACGCGTTTTCTTTTTTGAAACGCCAAGATGGTTTGAGCCGAAGCGCTGACCAGTGTTTGGGGGGTAGGGCTCTGTGTGAGAATCGGTGCCCACTTTTCACTGGCATTTCTAACACCGGCAGGACTGTTGACCACAGGGACAAAACGGCTCGCACATTCCAACAGATACGTCAGATGAAGGTAGGCTTCGTCAAAAGGGGGCTCCTTTCTCAGTAAAACTAGATTAAACCGTGGCATTTCCATCGGCACTGGCGCGAGACTGTTAAATCCCTTTTGGGGCCGTGGGGAAAATCGATGAGCCTCAGCGATGATTCGGCCGGTGTCAAAAGAAAGTCCCCGCACGTCTGTCCACCAGGTGTGGATGCCACGATGCGCCATTTCGCGCGCCAGCGCAAGGGAGTTATCCCACACAGGATCCAGACGGTGAATCGGATCCATCACAAACAGCACACGCTCTAAGGGTCTAAATATTTTTTTCACAGGAAAATAGATTTTGTTACTTCGAGTTTGGTTACTCTAGGTTTCTTTCCTTGTGGAATCTTGAAGCTAAGTTTATTCTACTGTAAAAGAACCATCCGGAGGCTATTTTTGAGCACTTTTATTGGGAGTACCAGTCAGACTCTTCTAGAATCGGAGAAACCCCTGCACGATTATTTTCAGCGGCACGCCAAGCCCCGTTCCGGGCTGCTTGTGGGGTTGGAGTTGGAAATTTTTGCAGTGAACCGTGAGAGCGGCCGCGCACTGCCTTATTCGGGGGCGGGAGGAATCGAAAAAATTTTGCAGAGGATGGTTTCGCGTTTTCACTATACGCCTGTGGAAGAAAACGGCCACATCATCGCGCTTCGTCGTAAGGATGCAATGATCACACTCGAACCGGGTGGACAGGTTGAACTGAGCGCGCCGCCGGTGGTGACTCTCTTTGAGGTTGAATGGCAAATAGCCAGGTTTTTTTCTGAATTGCATCTTTTGAAAGATGATTTTCAAGAGTTGGAGTGGATCGCTTTTGGAATTCAACCGTTTAGTACGAGTGAGGATATCGAGCGAGTTCCCAAAGTGCGCTACGGGATGATGGCCGAACATTTCAAGACGAGGGGAGCGCTTTCTCACGACATGATGAAATGTACGGCGACCAATCAAGTGAATTTTGATTATCTGAATGAGGACGACGCCATGGACAGTTTGCGTACGGCACTCGGAATTACGTCGATCGTTTCAGCCTTGTTTGCAAACTCCTCTTTTTCTGGGGGAGCCCCCAATGGATTTTTGACGCGGCGTCTTGAGATTTGGAACCATACGGACCCTGACCGTACCGGAATTGTGCCATTGTTTTTGGAGCCTGGCCGCACCTTTCAAGATTATCTCGAGTACCTGCTTCAGATGCCGATGCTTTTTATTGTTCGGGAGGGAAGGTGGCTGATGGTGCCAAACCGCTCTTTCCGGCAGTTTATCCGCCATGGTTTTGAACACTGGCGAGCGACGCTGGAAGATTTTGAATTGCATTTAAGTGCGGCTTTTCCGGAAGTGCGTTTGAAGCAGTATTTGGAAGTTCGCGGAGCGGATTGCCAGCCGCCTAAACTGATTCCGGCCGTGGCCGCATTCTGGAAAGGCATTCTCTATCGGCAAGATGCCCGGCGCGAGGCGTGGAAGCTCGTGGCGGATGCTTCGATGGATGAGCGCCGGCGGTTGCATCAAGAAGTACCGCGGCTTGGGCTTTCAGCAAAACTGGGTGGCTGGTCCAGTTTCGACATCGCCCGGGAGCTGATAGAAGTTTCTTATGACAGTCTTGCGAAGCAGGGGACGGGTAGTGGAACCCGCAGTGAATGTCAGTTTTTAACGCGGCTTCGCGAGCAAATCAGGAAGCCCCGGCAGTCGTCTGCGGAACAATTTCTTACGTGGTATCGGTCCGAGACTTTTCGCAGCCCGTGCGAAATCGTGGATTACCTGCGCATTGGCGGGGTGCGCGACAGGGCCTGATTTTTTAACTGCATTTTCTGCTGTTCTTCGTTATAATTTCGCTTCCCTCCAAAAGGTAAATCATCGGGATGTAGCACAGTTTGGCTAGTGCGCTCGGTTCGGGACCGAGAGGTCGCAGGTTCAAATCCTGCCATCCCGACACTCTCTATAAAACAAGGATTTAATGAAGCCTGGCTTTGTAGCTTGCGGCTGGCTGTCCCGTATCTGGCAGGATTTGAAGCGAACAGCCGCCGACGTCTAGGAGGAAAAGCGCGTAAGTCGAAGACCGCGCGTCAGGGTGTGAGGGGGGGCTACGCAGGCGAGCTCCGCGAGCCATAGTCGCCAAATCCTGCCATCCCGACACTCTCTATAAAACAAGGATTGGATGTATGCCGCAGGGGGTTCCGTGGATTTGAAATCCGCAGAGAACCGGCTTTCGGCTCTTTTGAAAAAATTGGGCGCGCCCGGCAATTATGCCGCGTCCCGCGTGACTTTCATCGACGCCTCAGGCTGGGACAAGAAAACATTCCTGCATAAGCTCCGCGGCGACATGGGCGGAAAACAAGCTTTGAAAAGCGGGGTGCTTGCCGCTCAGCTTGGATTTCTCAATCAAATCTCTGTCTTGAGGCTTTACCGCGTCCAGCGCCAGCCTAAAAACATGAACGCGGCGCGCCTGACTTCGCCGCTGCTGATGGCGAGCGATTTGGATGAAAGTGTAGTCCACCAGATCGAAGCCTGGCTGGCTTCCAAAGGCTATTCCGACCGGCTGTCTGAGCGTTTTGCGGCCATGATTCAAGCGGTGCGCAGAATGGCCGAATCTGCTTAAAGGATTAACTTAAAAAGCGGCGCAAGAGTTTTCCAGCTGAGAATATGCATTTTTGTTCTTTGTTGCTCGAGATTGCCGCCATAATCTGAGGATTTTCCGCCTACCAACTGGCGGATCCGTCCTGCGGCGGAGAGGGAGTGCTTGAAAAAGTGCTAAACTCGATTTTTGTAAGATAAAAGTAGCTATTTTTTGAAAAGCCTGGTATTCTCCCCACCTTGACAACAGCCGTTAAGGTAGCGGGGTACTGAGTTATCCTGGCCTTTTCCGCGGCAAAGAATCTAAGAGGTATTTGTGGGTAAAAAACTTTATGTGGGTAACCTTCCTTATTCCGCCAACGACCAAACTCTCTCGCAAATGTTTTCGCAGTGCGGGCAAGTTGCATCTGCGCAGGTGATCATGGATCGCGACACTGGCCGCAGCAAGGGTTTTGGCTTTGTTGAAATGTCATCCGATGCGGAAGCAAGTTCAGCAATCCAACAGCTTAACGGCAAGGATTGCGACGGACGTGCGTTGACAGTGAACGAAGCTCGGCCTCAGGCTCCTCGCGAAAATCGTGGTGGTGGCGGTGGTTATGGCGGCGGATACGGTCGTTAATCGCTCGTAATTTAAGTTGGTTATCGAATGAGCAAAGGGACAGGTCTTTATTGACCTGTCCCTTTTGCGTTGGTGCGCCCGGCAGGGCGCACTCACACGATTGAGGAGTTCAGTGATCACACCAAAATTTTTTAAAAATTTAAACTCGGAGCGCAAGGGCAAGTACGTGCAAATTGGTAAAATTCGCATGTATTATGAAACCTACGGATCGGGTAAGCCGCTCTTGCTTCTTCATGGCGGTCTTTCGTGCATTGATGGACTTCGCTATCAGATCCCTTTTTTTGCCAAATATTTTAGAGTGATCGTGCCTGAGCGCCCCGGCCATGGCCATACCGCAGACATTCCGGGTGATTATGACTACGAGACTCTGGCGCGCCAAACCGCCGCTTTTATGGAGGCGGTTAAAATTAAAAAGGCTCGACTGATGGGCTACAGCGACGGCGCTAATCTCCTTTACTGGCTTGCTGCCAAACGGCCCGATCTAGTCGAACGATTCATTTCGGTGGGAGGAAATTTTCATCACAGCGGATGCGATCCTGTATTCCAGCGTGAATTAGAAATGAAAAAAGACTTAGAGATTCAAGTGGACCCGCGCTATGCGGCGTACTCTCCGGACGGCGCTGGGCATTACGCCGTCACTTATGAAAAATGTCGAAAACTTTGGCTGACCGAACCCAAATGGAGAGTCCGCTTGATCCATCAGATCGATGCCCCCGTGTTGATTTTGGCGGGGGATCAGGATATGATCAGGCATGAGCACACGCTTGAAATCTATCGTAATCTAAAAAAAGCCCAGCTCGCCATTGTGCCGGGCGCCACGCATGGTTTGTTAAAAGAAAAGCCTCGGCTTGTGAACGCCCTCATGCTTGAGTTTTTGAAATAAGGTTTTCCATGGCATTTGCAGTTCCCCTAAAGAAAGAAGACGACCTCGCTTACGCGATGAAGTGCCTGGGCATTCGGGAAGCCGACCTGGAGGAATCTTTTATTCGCTCCGGCGGGCCCGGCGGGCAAAATGTGAACAAAGTTTCAACCTGTGTCGTTTTAAAGCACAGGCCGACCGGTATTGTGATCAAGTGCCAAAAGGAGCGTTCGCAGGCACTGAACCGTGATGTTGCACGGAGTATTCTTGTGGCGCGCCTTGAGGCGTTGGTGATCGGCCGGAAAGCCGCAGAGGCGAGCCGCATCGCGAAGGTTAAGCGCCAAAAGCGTAAACGCTCAAAACAAGCTAAAAATAAAATGCTCGAGGCTAAGCATGAACACAGCAAGAAAAAACGCGGCAGGCAGCGGGTTATCTCCGATGAATGACACGAAGCCGAGTCTTTTACGAAGATGAAGAAATTATGGGCACTCCCCCTGCTTATTTTTTTTCTGGTGAGCTTTTCCTCACAGGCATCTGCAGACGATCTCAAATCTTTTTGCTCGCAAACTTGTGGCTTGTGGCCGAAAATGTGTGCCACGGGGACGTTGTGCCTGAAGCTGTGCAAAACGCCCCAGCGCATCATGAAAGGCTGCTACTCCAACAAAGTCCCCGTCGATACAAAACTGCCGGATATCGCGATGACGAAACAGCAATTCTGCCAGGCCCTGTGTGGTAAACCACCGCTTGTCTGCGCCGTCATGACTTACTGCACGCAGAGCTGCGGAACGAAGCCGGAAAGTATGAAAGCTTGCATTGAGCAGGGCATTTCCCTCGATACTTACCGGCCAAAGATTATTGGCTAATCGAGTTGGGAACTTTTTTCAGGGAAGAGGACTCTAGGGAGGCATTGCAGGAGTATCGCGGACTATGCGGATTTTGATTATTGAGGATGACCCCAAGACCGCAGGCTATTTAAAACAGGGCCTTTCTGAAAATGGCTATGCTGTGGACGCAGCCTTGACGGGCAGTGACGGACTGGCGTTGGCGCATTCCAAAGAGTATGTGCTGATGATCCTGGATGTCATGATCCCGAAAATGGATGGCTGGAGCATTCTGGCAGAATTGCGTCGCGAAGGGAACAAAACGCCGGTGCTTTTTCTCACGGCCCGTGATTCTGTCGAAGACCGGGTGCGCGGTCTCAAGCTGGGTGCGGATGATTACCTTGTGAAGCCCTTTTCTTTTTCAGAACTACTTGCTCGCATGGAATCTATTTTGCGCCGAGGAAACTTCTCGCAGCCGCTGCAGAAAATTCAAGTGGGCGATTTGGAAATTGATTTCACGAATCATCGTGTGACGCGGGCGGCGAAGCGGATCGAACTGACCCAAAAGGAATTTCTACTCCTCTATCTTTTGGCCCGCCATCCGGGCAGGGCTCTCTCACGGACGCTGATCGCCGAACAGGTGTGGGATATGAATTTTGACAGTGATACCAATGTGGTGGATGTTGCGATTCGACGGCTGCGCGCCAAAGTGGATGAACCTTTCCAGCGCACATTGATTCATACCGTCCGTGGCATGGGGTATGCGCTTGAAGCACGTTAGAAATCTGTTGTCGTCCTCCATGGTGTTGCGTCTCGCACTGCTTTATGCCGTCTCTTCCTTTGTGATTCTATCCCTCTCCTTTGGCTATCTCTACGGAGCGCTCGGCCGCAATCTTAAAGCGGATGAAACCACGTTTTTCAAGGAACAAATGCATTTCTTGAAGGAGATTATTCACGATAGACCCGCAGAGTTTGAAGAGGTGAAGGAGAAAATTAACCTGGAAAATTCTGTGACGGGTGTCCCGCGGTATTTTATGCGGGTCCTGGATGATGCCCGGCAGACTTTGACGGAAACCCGGGGAATGCCGGTATCCGCAAATCGATTTCCGGAATTTTTGTTTTCACACGATGAAAATGAATCTCTGACGGAAGTGACGCAAGCAGGGAAAACTTATTTGCTTTTTGGGTCCGGATGCCGCTTTGGGAATACGGGCCCCTGGGCATCCATTCAACTGGCTGCTGATATTTCAACCGATAACCGGATTCTTTTGGATTATGGCAGGAAACTTGCGGGAGTCCTGGTGCTGGGGGTGTTTGCTGCGGGTTTTGCAGGGGCGCTGATCAGCCGCCGTGGACTTTTGCCATTGAAAAAAATGGCCGAGGCCGCACAAAAAATCCATGCCGAAAATCTTCAGCAGAGTATTTGCGAGAAAGATTGGCCTGAAGAATTACAACAGTTGGCAGTGGCCTTCGAAGACATGCTCCGCCGGCTCGAAAAATCTTTTACGCAGATTTCACGATTTTCTGCAGACCTGGCGCATGAACTCCGGACGCCCGTGAATAATCTCATCGGAGAGACCGAAGTCATTTTATCGAAACCTCGCGATGCGGAGGACTATCAAAAGCTTTTGGGCTCGAATCTTGAGGAGTATGAGAAACTTTCAAAAATCATTGAGAGCATGCTTTTTCTTGCCCGCGCGGAAAACACCGAAATTCCGGTGAAGCGCGAGCCGCTTGATCTCGCGGGGGAAGTCGACCGCGTGAAGGACTATTACGGCGCTTTGGCGGAAGAAAAAGGGCTCACGATGAGCCGCAATGGCGAGGGGGTCTTGTTCGCCGATCCCACCCTTTTTCGCAGGGTTTTGACGAATCTGATTTCAAATGCGATCAAGCACGCAGATCGTGGACAAGTCACTGTTGAAATCATGGAACACCCGGATCACTCCGTGGAGCTTTCCGTTTCAGACATGGGGCCTGGGATTTCTCCCGCGGATCTTCCGCATATTTTCGACCCATTTTACAGGGTTGATCCCGCAAGATCGTCTGTCGTAGAAGGGACCGGGCTTGGATTGGCCATTGTTAAATCGATTATGAATCTGCACCGTGGTTCTGTCACTGCCGAGAGCGTGCCAGGACAGGGCACACGCATTCTGCTTTTTTTCCCACCGCACCTCAAAGATGACAACATTGTAATCTGACCGTCATCTTCCTGCCTTCTGCGGATGTTATGCTACAGACCAGGAGGATCTATGGTTGGACTGTGCATTCCCACTCGAAAGATTCTGCCGCGTGACTCCGTGCTTGCAGGTGTCTTGCTCGGTGTCTTCTTACTCGGCGGATGCGCCCGGTTTCACGCAGAAACATTACGCCCCTCACAAACATTGGCTGATTTTGAGGCCCGTACCCTCGAAAGCCCTGACCTCAAACAATTCATCGAGTTTTGTACCCAACGCCCAATGACTGCATGGCCGGTCAAAAAGTGGGACCTCGATTCTCTAACTCTGGCGGCCCTTTTTTATCATTCTGATCTCGAGGTAGCGCGAGCGCAATGGCAGGTTGCCAGGGGTGCGATTGTAACCGCGGGAGAGCGGCCCAACCCCACCGTGGGATTCAACCCCGAATACAAGGCCGGTGGAACGAGCGGGATTTCGCCGTGGCTTTACGGCCTGACTTTTGACCTGCCCGTGGAAACCATGGGTAAGCGAGGCCGGCGTATCGATCAGGCGCGGCATCATGCCCGAAGCGCAGCCCTTAACATTGCGTCTGCAGCCTGGCAGGTGCGCAGCCGGCTTCACACTGCATGGATTCAACTTAAAACAGCGCGAGCAAATACGGCTTTGTGGAAAGAACAGCTAGAGCTGCAAGAGGGCTGTCTTCAATCGCTCAACGGTGCTGAAAATGGAGACAGCCTTGCACCGCCAGATCGACTTCAGCTCGAAATCACATGGCGTCAAACACAAATAAGTTTTTTAGAAGCCCGCCGGCAGTCGGAGGATGCGGAAGTTCAGCTGGCGGAATCTCTGGGAATTCCTGTGCATGCCGTACCGCGGGTTGCGCTAGAACCAAACTCGGGTCGGGCGCAGAAGTTTTCAAAAAAAGAAATACGTCAGCGTGCCCTGACCCAACGTCCCGATTTATTGGGACTGCTCGCCGACTACGAGGCCAGTCAGTCTGCGTTGCAGCTTGAGATTGCTCGGCAGTACCCGGACGTTCATCTTGGGCCGGGATATACCTGGGATCAGGGACAGAATAAGTGGTCTGCGGGTGTGAGCATTACTCTGCCCGTTTTCAATCACAATCAGGGACCCGTGGCAGAAGCTAAAGCCCGGCGGGAAGAGGCACGGTTGCGTTTCACCGCATTGCAGGAAAAGATTATTTTTGAGGTGGAGCGGGTTTTCAGCGCCTACGAATTTTGCGAGCAAAAGTGGGAGATGGCGCAAAGCCTTTTGGAGGTGCAGAGGCAGCAGGAGGAGATCCATAAACAATTTTTAATGGAAGGGGAGGCGTCGCGTTTGGCCGCGTTGAATTTTAAACTGGCGCTTAAGACGGCTGAGTTTGCTGCTGCGGATGCCGGAAGTAAACGGGATCTAGCGTTGGCCGCGCTTGAAGATGCCATGATGGCGCCGCTTGACTCTCAATTATTTCCGCTCTCCGGAGAAAAACGGGCGAAGGTCTTAAAATGAGGCAACGTGGATATGACACTTTGGCGAGGGAGCCAGTTTTAAAAATAGTTGCGGCGTCCTTCCTTTTTTTGATTTGTATTTCCGGCAGTGTCTTTGCGGAGCCGGAAGAGGGACGCAAAACCCATTGGGTGACTCAGGAGGGGGAAACTCTTTTATGCTTCTCTCAAGCCGAGATCGTTGACAATGCAATCAAGACGGAGATCGCCCCGGCCTCGACGGTTGGGTTGCTCGCACCTTCAACGGCGATTGTTTGGCGGAAAGGCCACCCGTGGGTGTATGTCCAAAAAAAGGAGAATTGTTTTCTTCGCACAGAAATATCTCTCGTTTCTGACGGACCTTCCACAAAACCCATTTGTCCCCAGCGCGATTGTCAGCGGGTGCTCGCGAACCCCGTCTTAAAAAATAAAATGGTAGTGCAGGGCGCCGCACAGCTTTTATCGGAGGAGTTCATCAATGAAATCGGGGAGGATGCGGAATGAAGTCTGAAGCCGGCGGTTTCTTGAATGGACTGGTTGAGCTCTCACTTCGTTTTCGAGTGATTGTGCTGGTTTTGGCCTTGGGTCTGATGGGTTACGGATTTTACAGTTTATTGAATGCCAAGTACGATGTTTTTCCTGAGTTTGCAGATCCGCAGATCACGATTCAAACTCAAGCGGTTGGGCTGTCGCCCGAACAGGTTGAGACGCTGGTCACACTGCCCATTGAAAGCTCGATGAATGGAGCGGCGGGCCTAGAGACCCTGCGATCCAACTCGATTCAGGGCCTTTCAGTCATCACCGCGATATTTCACTCCGACACCGATATTTACCGGGCGCGGCAGATCATTACCGAAAGGCTTGCCTCGATTGCTTCAAAGCTTCCGCAGGGAGTGCAGGCTCCGGTGATGGTGCCTCTGACCTCCGCGACGGGCGATCTTGTGAAAATAGGGCTGATATCCCATAAACATTCGCTGATGGAGCTTCGGACTCTGGCCGATTGGACGCTCAAGCCGCGCTTCTTAGCGGTACCAGGGGTGGCGAAGGTCTCGATTTTTGGGGGAGAGGTGAAACAACTCCAGATTCAGATCGATCCCGACCGTTTGCGGCAGTACCAGCTGTCGGTTGACGATGTTTTTGCAGCGGCGAGGCGGGCAACGGGGGTACGAGGTGCCGGTTTTGTGGATACCGGAAACCAGCGTATTGTACTGCAGGCAGACGGACAGACACTGACGCCTGAAGCTTTGGGCGAGAGCATTCTTGTGGTGGGTGCCAACTCCGGAGTGACGTTCGTCGCAACGCTGGCCGATGTGGCAAAAATCGTTGCGGCTCCCGATCTGCCCATCAGCGCGGCCACGGTCATGGGAGAGCCGGGTGTGACCTTGAATATCTGGGGGCAGTATGGCGCTAATACGTTGGAAGTGACGCGGTTGATCGAGCAGGCCGTGGTCGAATTAAAACCCATGCTTGATCAGGAAGGCGTCGAACTTTACCCTGTTCTTTTTCGCGCTGCTAGTTTTATTGAGATTGCCACAAGCAATCTTAAAACATCCTTGTGGATGGGCGGTTTGCTTGTGGGGGTGATTTTATTCTTGTTTTTGTGGGATGTTCGAACCGCGTCGATTTCTGTAACGGCGATTCCCTTGTCGTTGGTTGCCGCGGTGATCGTGATGCAGAAATTGGGTTTTAGTCTCAATACGATGACTCTCGGAGGTTTGGCGATTGCCATTGGGGAAGTGGTGGATGATGCCGTGATCGACGTGGAAAATATTTTGCGCCGCATTCGCGAGAATGCCCATGCGGCACGGCCCAAACCCGCGTTTCAGGTGGTGCTTGAAGCCTCTCTGGAAGTTCGCAGTGCCGTGGTTTATGCCACCTTTGCGGTGATTCTAGTGTTTATTCCGGTGTTGACGATGTCCGGATTAGCCGGAAAATTTTTTGCGCCTCTCGGCATCGCTTACATTCTTGCCATTCTTTCCTCCCTGGGGGTGGCCGTGACCTTGACGCCGGCGCTCTGTCTTATTTTTTTCAAAAAAGCGGATCTGGAAAATGAAGAGCCTCGTTTTTTACAAGGATTGAAAAGGCAGTACCGGCAATGGCTTCAGCAGGTAGAAAAATATCCACGAATAGTCATGATGGCACTTTTTCTCGTCAGTTTTGCCGGTCTTGCGGCGGGGCCTTTTTTGAAAACGGAGTTTTTGCCTGAACTTCAGGAAGAGCATTTTTTAATTCATATGGCGGCGGTGCCCGGCACTTCGATTGAAGAATCACTGCGCATCGGTAACCGGGTCACGCAAGAGTTGCTCAAACTGCCGTGGATGCGCTTTGTGGCACAGCAGGTGGGCAGGGCGGAGGCCGACGATACATTTGGTCCGCATGCGAGTGAGTTTCAAGTGGATCTCCGGCCCCTGAGTAAAAAAGAAGCAGAGAGGGCTTTGCCCGCGATTCGCCAGGTGCTTTCAAAGTTTGTGGGGGTGCGCTTTGCGGTTAATACCTTTTTGGCGGAACGCATTGAAGAAACGCTTTCTGGATACACGGCCCCGGTGGCAATTCATCTCTACGGAGACTCGCTGGATCTTTTGGATCAAAAAATTACAGAGGTCGCGCGGGTGCTCGAAAAAGTGTCTGGGGTGACCGATCTTCAGGCGCAGTCTCCGCCGGGAGCGCCTGAACTTTCCGTCCGCTTGCGGCCACTGGATTTACAGAAGTGGGGTTTTGCGGCGGTGGATGTGCTCGACTCGATAAAAACAGCCTACCAGGGCAATGTGGTTGGGCAAATTTACGAGGGGAGCCGAGTGTTTGATGTTTCGGTTATTCTAGAGCCGCAATTGCGGAAATCGATTCCCGATGTGGGTGGTTTACTGCTGAAAAGTCCGGCAGGGTTGTATGTGCGCTTGAATCAGCTTGCGGATATTCAGGAAACCGCCGGTCGTTACGGCATTCTTCATGAGCATGCACGGCGTGTTCAGACGCTGACCTGCAATGTTCATGGGCGTGATGTCGATTCTTTTGTGCGTGAAGCCAGGCGGAGTTTGGAGAAGGGGGTGACATTGCCGGCGGGCATGTACCTTGAATTTGCGGGAACGGCCGAGGCGCAGGATCGTTCACGCCACGATTTGATGGTGCACTCGCTCGCGGCCGGGATGGGCATTCTTTTGCTTCTCGGGATTGTCCTGAATCATCCGCGCAACGTGATGCTCGTTTTACTTAATTTGCCATTTGCGCTCACAGGCGGCGTGTGGGCGTTGTTGGCGACGAGAACGGCTTTGTCGCTTGGCGCGCTCGTTGGATTTGTTACCCTTTTTGGAATTACGCTGCGCAATTCCATTATGATGATTTCGCACTACACCCACTTGATTCAGGAAGAACAGAAGCTTTGGAATGTGGAGACAGCCATTCAAGGTGCGTGCGAACGGCTGGGGCCGATTTTGATGACGGCGCTTGTGGCAGGGATCGGACTTTTACCTTTGGCGCTTGGGAGTGGCACGGCCGGGCGTGAGATCGAAGGGCCTATGGCCATTGTCATTCTCGGCGGACTTGTCACATCCACCCTGCTCAATCTTCTTGCGCTTCCCGCGCTTGCCCTGCGCTACGGCTCCTTCCAGCGAGAGGAGTCTGTCTAAGAATCCTGAATTTGGTACTTTTCCCTCTATGTCTCAGGCCCCCCCCTTGCATTTTGTGGACATGTCAGGTACCTTTCAACTAGAGACAGAAGCTTTTGAAAAGGGCAAACCACGGCTCGAGGGCTCTTCGCAAATAGCGAAGCCGTAAGGGTGGGACGCAAAACTATGGGGCCTTTTCTTTCGAAAAGGTCAGCCGGCTGCCAAAACGCAATCTCATTGCTGGGGTGGCCGTCTTTGCTTGTGGCGGCGGAAAGGGCAGGAAAGAGTGGCACATTTGGTTCAGATGAATCGGTTTAGCACCTGGGTATGCGCGGTCGGAAATGGAATGCTCGCGCTTTTGGGCTTGCGTGGAGAGGATCGGCGGAAGGGGGTTCGGGGCGATGAAGATCGCAGAGTTGCACCGAGAGTGCCTACGCGCAATCTTCTCAAGATTGTGTCGGTGAATGGAAAACCGGTGACCCAGCTTTTTAACCTTGTCAATATTTCCGAGACTGGTTTTCGTTTTATCAATTTTCAACAGTTCCACGAGGGGACTGTGGTTCAGGGAGTTGTGAATGTGCGCGAGTTTGATCAGCAGGTGCCTGTGGATGCGCGCATCGTTTGGTCGGAACCGCTCACGCTGAAAGTGGTCTGGGTGGACAAACATGACCGCAAGAGATCTCACACCCGGCATGCTGGGGCGGCCATTATGGCCATGGCCGATTCTGACCGCTACATTTTACGCCACTTTGTCCACCACAAAATGCAGATGCAGTGGGCCCAAAGCTAAGGTAAGATCCCTGCCCTTCTCAAATTCTCTCTTTCCGTGTTCCCGCTGAAAAGACGCGACAGAATCGTGTCCCTTTCGTAGAATAGCCCCTCTTCTATGTCTTCCCAGAACCCTGAACTTGAATGGTTTCAGTTTGCATGTCTCGACTTTCCATCGATTTGGCGAACGGTGAAGAGTTTTGCGACCTGCGATGAAATTCGAAAGCTGAGCAACGCAAGACAGGTGGAAAAATAATGATGAGAAAACTAACCCATTCGGAATTGATTGAGCGACAGTTCGATCAGGGGCGCAGCACCGTTCCTTTTTCAGTTTTGATCAATGATGTTCGCAGTCTGTACAACGTGGGGTCCATCTTCAGGACGGCCGATGGAGCCGGCCTTGAAAAAGTCTGGCTGTGTGGTATTACGGGATTTCCTCCTGCGGGAAAGATTACAAAAACAGCCTTGGGTGCCGAGTCGCGCGTTCCCTGGGAATACCGGCAAGACGCATACGTCCTTTTAAACGAACTTAAAAATGCCGGCACGGAAATTGTTTTACTGGAACAGACCGCAGAAAGCCTTCTTTATCAAAAGTTTGAACCCGTGCGGCCAATTTGTCTTGTGCTTGGAAATGAAATTACGGGTGTCGATGACCGTCTTTTGGCGTTGACCGACCGGTCCGTTGAGATCGAAATGGCCGGTCACAAAAATTCTCTGAATGTCACTGTCGCTTTTGGCATTGTGGCTTACCACATTCGCAACCGAATGTTGGCGGTGCAAACGCCGTTTGCCGGATCGCTTCGATGAATCTTCCGCACAAGTACGAATTGACGCCATCCCAGAAGGAAGCTTTGCGGCTTCTTGAGGAGTCGGCAGAGAATATTTTTTTGACGGGCGGCCCGGGCACGGGGAAGAGCTTTTTAATTCGCCTTTTTCTGGAACGTCAAAAAGAAGCCGTGCCTGTGGTGGCCAGCACCGGTGCGGCAGCGATTCTGGTTGGGGGACGAACGTTTCACAGTTTTTTTGGTCTTGGCATTGAACAGGGCAGTCTTGATCATTTGGTGGAAAAAGCGGCTGGCAAGGCACCGGTGCGTAAGCGGCTGCGCGGTGCAAAAATTTTAGTGATCGATGAGGTCTCGATGTTGTCGCGATTGGCGCTGGATGCTGCCGAAAATATTGCGCGCCGTCTGCGTCACAACAACCTGCCGTGGGGCGGCATCCGTATTATTGCGGTCGGCGATTTTGCACAGCTGCCACCCATTTCTAGGAATAACGACCGCGCGTGGTGTTTCTCGGCATCGGCCTGGAAGCGTTCGGTTTTTCAACGTGCGGTGCTCACCGAAGTCAAACGAACCGAGGACGCCGAGTTTCTTGAGATCCTAGAGGAAATCCGCTGGGGGCGTGTTTCAGAAAAAGTGCGTATTTTCCTGGATTCCCGCTTGGTGGCGGAGGATAAAGTAGACCGGAACATTCCGCATCTTTTTCCGCGCCGCCAGCAGACAGAGGCTTTTAACGGAATGCGTTTAGCGGAGCTCTCAGGCGTATCACGGGTGTATCCGACTGAATATGGCGGCAGTCCCGCTTTTCGTGAACGGTTGATGCGTGATGCGCCGGTGCCGCCCCTGTTGGAATTGAAAGAGGGGGCTCTCGTGATGCTGCGGATCAATGATCCCCGCCAGCGTTATGTCAACGGAACGGTCGGGACTGTTCTCGAGATGCTGGAGGATGTGCTGTTTCTCAAGGTTCTGGGCCGCCAGCTTGAAATCGAGCCCTTTCGCTTCAGTTTGATGAGTGATGAGGGCGAAGAAATTGCCTATGCCAGTAATTTTCCGGTGCATCTAGCTTACGCGAGCACCATCCACAAGATTCAGGGTGCAACTCTGGACCGGGTCCATGCAGATTTGCGTTCTCTATGGGAGCCCGGTCAGGCTTATGTGGCGCTTAGCCGTGCGCGTAGTGCGGCGGCGGTGACACTGGCCGGCTGGCACGAAAAATCTATTTTATCTGACCCCCGCGTGCGTGCTTTTTATGACGGTTCGCTTGAAGAGGATGTCGAGGTGCTCACGCTCGAAATGGAGGATGGGGGAGCGTCCTGATGCGCTACGCGATTTTTTCTGACATTCACGGAAATCTTGAGGCTCTTGAAGCGGCAGTGGCTCATGCTCAAAGTTCAGCGGTCGATACCTGGGTGGTGTTGGGCGATACCCTTGGTTATGGCGCCAACCCTAACGAGTGTTTTGAATGGGTGTTGGCGCACGCAGCCATTCATGTGGCCGGCAATCACGAACGGGCGGTCTCTGAGCCGGAATTGCGGAACTGGTTCAATCCGACCGCGCGAACGGCTGTCGAGTGGACGGCGCAAGTGCTCGAGGCCAAGTTTAAAGATCTGATTCCTCAAATTCCGGATGTTTTGCAAACCCCGCAGGCTGATTTCTGCCACAGCAGCCTGCATGAGCCCAGCGAGTTTCCTTATCTCTTCGATTACGAAGATGCCGTTCCCACTTTTCGAAAGATGAAAACGCCGGTGTGTTTTGTGGGACACACGCATTTACCGGGCTGTATTTGTGAGGGCGAGAAATCATCGCGGTCACTGGCCCCTGGGATTTTTCAGCTGCGCACAGGCGAACGCTATGTGCTTAATCCCGGCAGTGTGGGACAGCCGCGCGATGGCGACCGTCGTCTTGCATTCGGTATTTATGATGAGGGGGCAGCGACGTTTGAGGTGGTTCGGCTGGAGTATGAGAATACCAAAGCGGCGGATAAAATTCGGCGCGCCGGATTACCACGTTTTTTGGCAGAGAGGCTGCTTTGATGAATAAGAATCAGGCGAAGAAAGAAATTCAAAAACTGCGGACGGAAATCGAAACGCATAACCTCAAATATTACCTTGAGGTCCGCCCTGAAATTTCAGACTTCGAGTACGATGCCCTGATGCGCCGGCTCATAGACCTTGAAAATAAATTTCCTGATTTGGCCGTGCCCGACTCGCCTTCTCAGCGCGTAGGGGGTGAGCCGCTGAAGATATTCAAACAGGTCCGCCACCCGGTGCCCATGCTGTCTCTGGAAAACACATACTCTCTCGAAGAATTGAAGGAATTTGACGAGCGCGTGCGCAAGGGGTTGGCAAAGACCGGATTTTTAGGCGAGAAAGATTTGTTTGGCAGTCTGGAGGCCAGCCCTAGCGGAGGGGCGGAGCGTTTCTCGCATGGGGTGGAGTATCTTGTCGAAGAGAAAATAGACGGTGTCTCCATTTCCCTGCGGTATGAAAAGGGACGGCTGGTTTTGGGTGCGACCCGCGGCAACGGCGAGACCGGTGATGATGTGACTGAAAATATTAAGACGATCGGGTCCATTCCCCTTAAGATTCCGGTGCCGGGAGCCTCTTGGAAAGGAAAGCTGCCGAGTGTGCTTGAAATCCGCGGGGAAGCCTACATGCCCCGGCCCCAATTTTTTAAAATGAATGCCGCAAAAGAAAAAAATGACGAAGAGCCCTTTGCGAATCCTCGCAACGCCTGTGCCGGCAGTTTGAAACTGCTCGATTCCAAAATGGTATCGCGGCGGCGGCTCGATGCCTTCATCCACGGTTTGGCGGTGATCGAGGGTGGGCCTAAACTGAAAACGTATGCCCAGGCGGTAGATTTTTTTAAGGCGCTGGGGTTCAAAACGGTTCCCCACACGAGTCTTTGCCGCGGCGAGGAGGCTGTGAACCGGTTTATTACACGCTACGCTGAGATTCGCGGCTCACTTTCCTACGACACGGACGGCCTTGTCATTAAAGTCAATTCCTTTGAAGAACAGCGGCGTCTCGGAATGACGACAAAATCGCCGCGCTGGATGATCGCTTACAAGTACGCCGCCGAACGGGCCGAAACCGTGCTGGAGGCTATTAAAATTCAAGTGGGCCGCACGGGAGTATTGACGCCAGTGGCGCAGCTAGCACCGGTTCAACTTGGCGGCACGACCGTTTCGCGGGCGAGCTTGCACAATCAAGATGAGATCGAACGCTTGGATGTGCGTATCGGTGACAGCGTGTGGATTGAAAAAAGCGGAGAGATTATTCCCAAGGTGATGGCGGTCGTTAAAGAAAAGCGTAAAAAAGCACTGCCTGTGTTTCGTTTTCCGGACGTTTGTCCGGCTTGCGGCAATGCGGTTAAACGGGATGAATTGACGGTGGCCGTTTGCTGCGTGAACCCAGGCTGTCCCGCGAAGCTCAAGGGCCGTTTGCGGCATTTTGTGCAGCGTGATGCGATGGATATTGAAGGTCTAGGGACGATGTGGATTGACCAGTTTGTGGAGAAGGGGTTGGTGAACCACCTCGAAGACATTTATTTTCTAAATCGCGCCGAAGTTCGGGGCCTCGACCGGATGGGAGATAAATCGGTTGAGAATCTTTTCCAGTCGCTTGAAGAGAGCAAGCAGCGCCCTCTGCACCGTCTCATTTATGCGCTCGGAATTCCTGATGTTGGGGAACATTCGGCCGCGATTCTTGCTGAAAGATTTGGAAATCTTGAACGTCTGGCGGCGGCAGGAGCTGAAGAGCTTGAGACGATTCACGAAGTTGGTCCGGTCACGGCGGCTTCGGTTTTAACTTTTTTTAAGGATGCGGCTGCGCAGCGGCTTTTGCGTAAACTAAAAGAATCAGGGGTTCGTTTTGACCTGGTCGAACGTACTCAGAGCGGCACGCCTTTTTCCGGGAAAATCTGTGTGGTGACCGGGACGCTTGAGAAGTTTGGCCGTTCGGATGCCGAGGCTCTGCTGCGGCGTCTTGGAGCACGGGTGTCGGGGAGTGTAAGTAAGAAAACGAATTTTTTGATTACCGGAAAAAACGCCGGATCGAAGCTCGATAAAGCCCGCACCCTGGGTGTCCCTATTTTATCTGAGGCTGAATTTATCAAGTTCCTGCCGGGGAAATAGGCCTTCCTTTTTTCAACGGATCAACCCTCAATCCATTTCAGCCGATAGAGTCAGTATGAGTCCTCAGGAATCACCTTTTATTCTCTGGCTTCGGGCGCGCCGCCAAGAATTTCTGAATTACCTTTCCGTTGAAAAAGGTCTTGCCGCCAACACGCTGCAAGCTTACGGTCACGACCTGAATTGTTACTTTGAGCATTTGAAGTCAGCCGGCCTTCCGGCTTGGGAACAGATCACTCGCCGGCACATTCTTGATTTTATGTCTGCTGAGAGACGCCGGGGGATTGAAACCGTCTCATTGGCCCGGCGGCTTGTAGCGGTGAAAGTCTTTCACCGCTTTCTCGTGCAAGAGCGTTTTACTCTTGAGGATGTGACCAGCGTGCTTGAATCTCCCAAACTTTGGAAGAAACTGCCGCAGTTTTTAACGCATCAGGAAATGGAACGCATTTTAAAAACACCGGAGGCACAAAGCAGCAAGGCCACGCGTCTCCGCGATGGTGCGATTTTAGAGTTGCTGTATGCCACGGGAATGCGTGTGTCCGAACTAACCTCGCTGCGACTCGAAGATTTGAGCCTTGAGAATGGATTTATAAAATGTCGAGGCAAGGGGAGCAAAGAGCGTATTGTGCCGTTAGGCCGGCATGCGGTGGATGCCTGCCGGGCGTATCTTGAGAAGGTGC
Source organism: uncultured bacterium (assembly GCA_964393875.1). Taxonomy (GTDB): domain Bacteria; phylum Omnitrophota; class Omnitrophia; order Omnitrophales; family Aquincolibacteriaceae; genus JAHFHB01. Next base: position 24,864 of record CAYMUZ010000168.1, read on the forward strand.
GACCGAAGCAGAACCCGGTAACGTCGTCTGTTTTTATCGGCCGTGCGGGCAAGGCGCTGACGCGCCAAAGCGTCTGGCATCTTGTGCGCCGGTCGGCAAAAACCGCCGGTATTCAAAAAACGCTCAAGCCGCACACGTTTCGTCACTCCTTCGCGACGCACCTTCTTGAAGGCGGTGCGGATCTTCGAATTGTACAAGAGCTGTTAGGGCACGCTGATATTTCTACGACACAAATCTACACGCACGTGACTCGTGACCATCTCAAAGCTGTCCATGCGCAATTTCATCCGCGGGGGTGACACATCACCGATAGTGATGCGTGCACCCCAGTCCCAGTCACCGCACAGGGGCGGGGGTGACACATCACCGACGCGGAGATTTTGACCCACAAGCTTATACAGACCCTGCATCAAGAGAATCCCTACCAGGGGTTCAATGCGGGGGGGCTTTGCCTCGATCTTCAGGGGTGGAACAGTGAGCGTCCTGTTTTTCGTGAATTGTTGACGCGGCTTCGGCCCCGACTGGTCATTGAAGTTGGGACCTGGAAGGGAGCTTCAACCCTGCACATGGCCCGTATTCTTCGCGAGATAGGCCTCAGAGACAGTCGAATTCTTGCGATTGACACCTGGCTGGGCTCGCGTCAATTTTGGGAGCCTGAGCGCTCCCCGAGTCTGTACCGGGCACTGCGGCTTGAAAATGGTTATCCTCAGGTCTACCGGCAATTTATGTTCAATGTGATCCATAGTGGTTTTGCCGAGATGATTATCCCCTTCCCGCAAACGGCCTCCGCCGCCAGCCGTTGGCTCAAGGAAAAGGGGGTGCTCGCTCCGTTGATTTACATTGATGCCGGCCACGATGAAGAAGACGTTTCGAGTGATCTTAGAAATTATTATGAAATCCTTGAGCCCGGCGGTATGATCTTCGGTGACGATCTCGGGGATCCCTCGGGGAATGTGCAAAAAGCTGTCACGCAGTTTTTTAGCGGAAAGAATCTCACCTATGAGACACGCGAAGACCAATTCTGGATTTTTAACAAAAAATAAAAGGGCCGCCCCTTGTTTTATCTTCACCTGCTGAGTTCTGTTCTTGGACTGGTTCTCCTTGCGGCCGGTGGGTTTGCCTACTGGAAACCTGACGCTGCCATGCGGTTCCTTTTGGAACGGTTTTGGCCTGAGAAAAAATCGAAGATGCTGGTTTTGCTCGCGGGGGTACTCATTCTTTTGACCCTCGTATGCTGGGTTGTTTCTGCCGCCCATCTCAATGCCTACGGCCTTATGCTAACGGGTTTTTTGACGTTATTTTGTATCAAGGCGGTGGTGATTTTAGCGGTGTATGGCCCCTTCCGCAAAGCCGTGGTCATGCTTTTGACAACAGAAAAAACAGCTTTTTTGTTTGTCATCATCAGTACCCTGGCGATTGGAGCAGGTTTTTTGATTCTCGGATCACTGATAGGAAAGTAATGCAACCATGAAAAGGAGTTTAATATGAAAAGAACAGGGGTCCGACAGGTCCCTCCCTTTTTCAGAAAGTGATTTCATGAAAATAAAACGTATTTTTGTTTTAGGGTTGGCACTACTGGGGATTGGGACAAAGTCCCTCATGGCCGGTGATGCGCAGGGGCTTTACGACTTTACCGTCAAGACGATTGATGGAAAAGAAAAGTCGCTTTCTGATTTTAAAGGCAAGACCCTTTTGATCGTCAATACAGCCTCGAAGTGTGGATTTACCCCGCAGTATCAGGACCTCGAGGCCCTTTATGAAAAGTATCGGGGCCGTGGATTGGAGATTCTGGCTTTTCCAGCCAATAATTTTATGCATCAGGAACCGGGGTCCGACAGTGAAATTGAAAAATTCTGCACGCTGCGCTTTCATATCAAATTCCTCTTGTTTTCAAAAATCAGTGTTCGCGGCAAAGATATTCACCCTCTATTTTCCTATCTCACGTCACAGCCTGGGGTTAAGGGGGGTATTAAGTGGAATTTTACGAAGTTCCTCGTGGCTCCGGACGGGAAGATCACGGCACGTTTCGGTTCGCGGGTCAAACCGACAGCTCCGGAGGTGGTGATGGCATTGGAAAAAGCGCTGCCACTCGTGTAGTCTTTAGGCAGAGGGCAGTCACAAGGAGAAAAGCTCTGTGGAGAATCGCAAAAATATTTTGATTCTGGATGACGAAGAAGGAATTCGCACTTTTATTGCGGATGTTCTGTCTGCAAGGGGGTTTCAGATTTTTATGGCCGCTGATGGGGAAGAAGGTCTGCGGATGCTTGAACGCCAGCACCTGGATCTTATCCTGATGGATATTAATATGCCGAACATGGGTGGGCTTTCGTTCTATCATCGGCTCTCGTCTGTTTACGACAAAAGCCGGCATATTTCGGTCATTGTGATGACGGGCGAGGCCGGCATGAAAGATGTGTTTGAAGGCTTAAAGATCTCTGCGATTTTGGAAAAGCCTTTCAAGATTGCCGAGCTTGTTTCTGCGGTTGAACGAGCCCTGGTGCCTCCGGCTGCGTAACTTGGCTGCCACATTCCTTCCCGCTATAGGTTTTGAGATGCCCTTTAAAATTCGAGATTATGAAACAGCGATTTTTAGGTTGTCAGCAATGGCGATTGCCGCTGTTTTTTTGATGATTCATCCCTCGGTGTCTATCGTGGCACACTGGTTTCCCGGCAAAACAAATCACCTTTGGTGTTATCCCGCCGAACTTTTCACCTTCGGCCTCCTCACATGGATCCTTTACCGGCTCAGCCTGCCGGCGCTTATTGCCCGCGGCATTTTTGAAGACCGACGACTGGGGGTGCGGCAGGTGCCTGTGGGAAAATTCCAAAAAAGGTGGCGCTGGTGGCTGCCCGTTTTGAGATTGACATTCCAAACGTTTTTTTTGGCGGCTTTTTGTGCGGGGGTGCTGGCCTGGATGCAGAGCGGAATATTTCGAACCTGGCTGCTGAATGTTCCTTAGGCTCTCAAACCTCGACAAGAATGTTGCGGTAGAGAGCTTCGCGTTTGGAGCGGATTTCAGGGTCAGCCAGGTAGTCGTCGAAGGTGGTGTGCTGGCGGTCGATGGAACCGAGAGGTGTCAATTCGACGATCCGATTTGCCGTGGTTTGCACAAATTGCCTGTCGTGGGACGCGAAAAGAAGGGTGCCGTCAAAGTTCGTGAGTGCTGTGTTGAGTGCAGTGATCGATTCCAGATCCAGATGATTCGTGGGCTCATCCAAAATCAGTACATTTCCGGCTGCGAGCATCATGCGGGAGAGCATGCAACGCACTTTTTCACCCCCCGAAAGCACGCAGGCTTTTTTCAATGATTCTTCTCCTGAAAAAAGCATTCGCCCCAGAAAACCCCGCATAAAATTTTCGTCCGTCTCCTTCGAGAACTGGCGCAGCCAGTCGACCAGCGACAGATCGGTTTCGAAGAATTTATTATGGGATTTTTGAAAGTACGCGCGCAGGGTAGAGGCGCCCCATTTATAACTGCCGGTGTCGGGTTTAACTTCCTCCGTGAGAATTTGAAAGAGTGTCGTTTTTACCAGATCGAGTGGCCCCACAAAAGCAATTTTGTCTCCCTTTTCAACCCGTAAATTAAAATTGTCAAACATGCGTTTGCCGTTGAGGGACTTTCCGAGGTGCTCAATGTCCAGCAGGTCATTGCCGGCCTCGCGCTGGGCTTTAAACAGAATGGATGGGTAGCGCCGCGACGAAGGTTTGATGTCTTCCACCGTCAATTTCTCAAGCAATTTTTTGCGGCTGGTGGCCTGGCGTGATTTCGAAGCGTTGGCGCTGAAGCGTGAGATGAAGGCTTGAAGCTCTTTGCGTTTTTCCTCAATTTTTTTATTGGAATCTGATTTTTGACTGAGGGCGAGTTGGCTGGACTCATACCAAAAGGTGTAATTTCCAGGGTAGAGTTGAAGTTTTCCAAAATCAATGTCTGCGACATGGGTGCAGATTTTATCTAGAAAATGGCGGTCATGCGAAACGACGATGGCTGTGTTTTTGAAATTATACAAAAATTCTTCGAGCCACTGGCAGGCATCCAGATCCAGCTGGTTGGTCGGTTCGTCCAACAGCAAAAAATCAGGATTGCCAAAGAGTGCCTGGGCGAGCAGAACACGTACTTTTTGGCTGGCTTTAAGCTGCTTCATGGGCAGTGAAAGAAGGGCGTCTTTAATTCCGAGATCGTTTAAAAGTTTAGCGGCCTCACTCTCGGCCTCATACCCCCCCATCTCGGCGAATTGTGACTCCAACTCTGACGCGCGCAAGCCGTCGGCCTCACTGAAATCAGGTTTCGCATAGATCGCCTCTTTTTCGCGCATAATTTCGTACAGGCGTTTGTGCCCCATGATGACGGTGGCGAGTACGTCGTACTCGTCGTAGGCAAACTGATCCTGCCGGAGCACGGAGATTCGTGAACCTCCAGGTACCGATACGACCCCTGCGGTGGAGTCGAGCTCGCCGGAGAGAATCTTGATGAAGGTGGATTTGCCAGAGCCGTTGGCGCCGATGATGCCGTAGCAGTTTCCCGGTGAGAAAGAGAGATTTACATTCTCAAATAAAACACGCTTGCCATACTGTAGGCTCACGCCGCTGACGGTCATCATGATGGAGTGCCTCTAGAAGAGGGGTCGAAAAGCATGCCGGGGATTGTATCCGTAGAGTGTCTGGCGGGCAAGCTGAAACTATCTGCTAAGACCGATCAAGCACGCAGAGCGCCTCAAAATGCGGGGTGCGTGGAAAAAAGTTGTAAAGTTTGAGACAGCGGGGTGTGTAGGCGGTCGAAAGTCTCGCAAGATCCCTCGCCTGGGTCGCGACGTCGCAGGAAAGATAGAGAATTCTCTCGGGTTTTGCGCTCAACAAAGCAGAGATCAATTCCGGCTCAAGGCCGGCACGCGGAGGATCTAAAATGACAAAATGTTCCTTCGTCAGCAGGCCCGCCGCTGCGGCGGCCGGCTGACGAAGCACGCTGCAGCGGCCGGCAAGATGATTGTCCTCAATGTTTTTCAGTGCAAAATGGGCGGCTTCGGGGTGAGACTCGACGAGCACGGCTTCCTTGAGGGAGTCTGCCAGCGCCAGGCTGATCGCGCCGGTGCCTGCGTAATAATCAATCACCGTTTTTTGCGGATCCAGAAACAGACGTATCTCATTGAGTGCTAACTCGAAGAGTGGCAGGTGGATCTGGAAAAAGCTGTGAATGCCCGCGCTTAGCGTTTTGCCGCAGACGGTGTATGACAAAAAGTCATCGCCGTCACCGCTCAGGCGCGTGGGAGATAAAGCGAGCGACGAATAGCCGGCCTGAAATAGATGCCAGCCGCGGCAGTGCGCCGGCAGCCGGCCTGTGAGGTCGAGTGTGACGGGTTTGCGTACAAAGAGTGCCGCCAAAGTATCGCCGCGGCCATTGGTTTTTACCACGAGCCGATCCAAAATTTGCACCGGAATTTGCGCCTCTTCGAGGGCCTGGCGAAAGGCCACGGCTGTTTCGTTGAGAGGCGGTTGCGCCAGGGCGCAGGTGTCGATGGGGATCCATTCATGCGATCGCCGCCCGCTGACGGCTAGCGAAAGTTTGCGCGAGCCATCCACAGCTCCGACTTCACTGAAATGATACTCAATTTTATTGCGATAGCCGCTGGGGGCTTGGTTTTCAGCGATGATTTCAATCGGCGCTGGCAGCGAGGGAAGTCGCGCGCGTTCAAAAGATTCCCTGGCGATTTCACACTTCCATCGGTTTTCAGCCTCCCATGACAAAATCTGCCAAGGCGAGCAGGATAGAAAGTGAGATTCATGGGCCACGACGCGATCCGCCGACGGTGTCAAAATAGTGCAGGCTGTTGCCTGCAGGTAACTTGCTTTTTCCTCCAGCACCATGGCTTCCACGGTTTCTCCGGGGAGGGCATTCCAAAGCAGGCAGATTTTGCCGTCAGAGCGAGCCAGTGCCTGGCCGCCCTGAATAAGCTTTTCGGCCAGTACGGTGATTTTGCTCTCGGCGCGCGCAGGTCTCGATTTTTTTCTCTTGAAAGGTTTGTGCTCTTTCACCGGGGTACTTTTCTGTTATAATTCAAAAACTGTTTTCATTGTAGAAATCCTTAGGCGATTTGTAAACGCCTTAATCGGTGAGTGATTATGAACCCAAAAAAAATTGTCATCGTTTCCGTTCTTTTTCTTGGCGTTGTCTTTTTTCCTGACCTCAGCGTGAGAGCCGCTCCGCCGGCCGTCTTCGGAGATGTCGAGCAGGCGCTGAAACTTGCTGAAGCGGGTAAAGATAAGGAAGCGCTTGACCTGCTTGCGGCAGCCATTCAAAAGAACCCCGCACAGCCGGCGCCCTATTTTCACCGTGGGATGATTTTGCTTCACACCGAAGAGCTCGATCGGGCTCTCAGCAATTTCAACAAAGCCATTGAGTTAAATTCAAAGTTTGCTCAGGCCTATGTCGGCCGTGCGATGGTGTATTTTTTCAAACACGACCTCGACGCCGTCCTCAAAGAACTGGATCAGGCGATTGACCTAGATGCCTCTTTGGGGGTGGCCTATTACAACCGGGGGGTTGCCAAGTCGTATCAGGAAAAATTCGGCAGTGCTTTTGACGATCTTACCAAAGCAAAGACGCTCGGCCATCCGGTGGAGGAGGAACTTCTTGGACAGGTTTGGGGTATGGCCCATCCCGACGATGTGATCCGTAAAACGGAGGAGAGTATTAAAGCAGATCCAAAAAAGGGCGCGGCTTACTACAACCGCGCAGTGGCTCGTTACGCTAAAAAGGACTTTTCAGGAACCCTTGACGATTTGAAGAAGGCCAAAGCTCTGGGTGTGACTCAGGTGGATGATTTCATTCAAGCCGCAGAGCGCGAGCTGGACAAGCAGAAAACCCAATGAGTGAGAATGCTTGTATGAAAAATTTTCGAGAAACGGTCTGTCGGTTTCTTTTCCTGATGGCTGTTGCCGCAATGGGCTTAGCGGCGAGTGCCCGAGCGGAAGAGTCTCTTGAACTGAGGACTTTTGAAATTCACGGAACCGCGGTGTCCTCCTATTTTTTTGACAATGGGAAAATTAAAGAAACTGAGAGCGGGGATCAGGTTGTTTATTTTGTCGATCTGCCCCAAAAAAAAGTGACGCGTACCGCTGTTTATTACGCGCCGCGTAAGAAAAACGATGAAAACTCCCAAGTGGTTCAAGGATTGCAGGCTGACTCCACGGCATACGCGGTGGTTTATTACAAAAATGATTTCATGAAGAAACAATTGATTATCAAAGCGATTGGCCAGACTCAGAACGAAGATGGGTTTGAAACTCTTGTGATTGGCGAAGATTTTGTGACCTCCTGCGTTTCTAACAAGGGTTTTTTTACATTGACTCAGTTCGAGAGAACCGATGGCGATGCCCGGGCCTTTCGTGCGCGCCGCGCACCGAAGCCGGAAAAAACGGCGGCCGTTTCGCACCCTTTTGCACAGAACGTCCCAGAATCAGATACGGCGGCGGGGTGGATGAAAGCCCGTATGGACAAGTTTAAGAAATGGCGTACAGAAAAAGTGGGCAGTGACGAC
>CAYMUZ010000169.1:0-6480 GCA_964393875.1 uncultured bacterium
GGCCGCGCCGCCGACTTGCCTTTTGTGTGCGGCAAAAGAGCCTCGCAGGTTGAGCTGCCGCTCTTCTCTAGTCAGCCGGCTTTGCGAGGGTGTCCGTCTGATCTTCTTTAAAGCGTTTAAAACAGGAAGCCGAATTTCGCCAGCCGCCATCTGGGCCAGCGTCTCAGCCTGATTGAACCGCCGCGCCAGTAGTCTTCTGAAACCAAGGGGGATCGGAACCAGATAATCATAACGGGTTTGCAGGTCGCGAGCCCTAAGGAATTGGATGAGCGGCCGGCGAAAGGCTTCCAGCAGGTGCTGGCGCCCGGCAAACTTGATTTGTGTCAGCAGTGTTTTGACCTCCCCCTGGTAGTGGAAGATAAAAAATGTTTCCCGGAGCGGTCCTTTGCGAAAAAGTAGATGCGATTTATCAGCGGCTGTGGTTTGAGCCGCGATGGCCGTTTGACAGTCGGGGCAGAGTGTCCGCTCCGCAAGGCTGAGAGTTTTACGGCACAAACCACAGGCGGCCGGGTAAATTAACCGGATAAAAGCTTCTGTGTACTGCTCGAGCACTGAGATGGAAGGCGGAGTGTTTATTGTCATTTTATTTTGGCGGGCTTGACCGAGCCTGCGTTTCGCGTATAATAATCCAACTTATCACAAATCGCGAGCCGCATTTATTCAGCTTAGCCTCCATGACTAACGAAAGGTCAGATCTGAAGTGTCAAAAATTGATGTCTCCCCGCACGAAAGCATTGACGCAGCCTTAAGGCGCCTCAAGAAAAAACTTGAACGCGAAGGAATTCTCAAGACCCTCAAGGCGCGTAAGTATTACGAAAAGCCCAGCGAGAAAAGACGTAGAAAAATCCGCACCCCCAAAGGGCGCCGCTAGCTTACACGCACCTCCTGGTGCGTGAAGCGCAGTATCGGAGCTCCCGCGACGATGCTCGATCAAACGCACCTCCTGGCGTGAATGACACAGCCCCAACAGGGTTGTGTACATGACAGTGGAGAAGGTGCCAGGTACTCTCACGAAATCTGCGGTGAGGGTACCTGGCACCTTCTCTGCTTTCCCCTCCATCTTAAATCATTGAGTAGAACGTGCGTTCGTCGCTTTATTTAATTTTCAGACGTGATCAGTGTGCTCAAAGACACGATTTGAAATCCCGCCGCTCTGAGTCTTGAAATTTCTTCTTTTAAAACCGAAAGAGTGTTGTAGCGATAATGACCAATGGCGACGGCATAGCCTTTTTTGCGCGCCATTTCGGTCATGGCGGTTATTTGCGCGCGAATGGAGGCAGGGGAATCGATATTATCCAGAAAGACATCACGTTTCAGGGCCGGTACGCCTAGTTTCTTTGCAGTGCCGTAAGCGACAGACCGCGGGGTAGTCATACTGTCGAGAAAAAAAAGACGGCGATGTTTTAACTCTTCTAGAATAAGGCGCATCAGCCGGGGATCGTTCGTGCCGGCAGATCCCATATGGTTGTTGACACCAATTTGCCTGGGGACGCTGGCCAGACTGCGGTTCAAAACATCCATGATCTGAGATGCCGGCATACGGTTTGTGATCAGGCCAGGTCCAGGAATAGTGCCTTTTACCGATTCAAGCGGAAGATGTAAGATCACTTCGGCACCGGTCTCGCCTGAGAGCAGGCCAAAAAAACGCGAATAGGGAAGCAGGGGGAGCACTGCGTAAGTGACTGAATTCCCGAGATCGCGTAAAAGCTGACGATCATTCATGGTGTTTCCCATGTCATCAATCACAAAGGCGAGTTTGGGTTTGTTGCGGAGAGCGGTGGATGAGCGGGGCGGCCGTTGATCCAGGACTCTCTGCTGTACAGCTCGGAATTGAGCCGTTACCGCCTTAGCGGTTTCAGCGAGGCTGACTCTCAGGCGACTATGTTGGATAGCGTAGACCCCTACGCAGAGAGCGATGATGTTGAGCGCAATGCTATAACGAACCAGACGTTTTTTTGTTTTTGCTGTGAGTTTCAATAGCGAGAACAAACCGGTTTTTTTTCTACGGCGCGCCGGGGGCATGAGCGTATACCTCGTATTTTTTTCTGTGCGCATCATAACTATTTCTGATTAAAATCGCAACCCCTTTTAAACAAAGGGGTTATGAAGTTTTTTTTGCGGGTTTTGAATTCGCAACTCTCAGGGCCGTAAGGTACTCTTTAGTTAAACCTTTAGAAACACAAGCATGTATAAATTCATAGCAAAAAAAGTCATCGCCACGGCCACCCTTTTGTCCTTTCTGGCCGGAGGTTTGCACTGCCCGCCACCGGTTTATGCGGGCGCGGAGCCTGCTTCCTACCCGGTGCAAACGAATTTTGATCTCGATCGTTTTGAACTACCGGAAGCTTGGGGCCATGTCCGGGCAAAACGCTCGGGGACTGGCGGAACAGTTTTGATTCTTGAAGACGCCCACGCGCAGCCGGATGCCCAGAAAAATATTGAAAAAATTCTTCGGAGACTGGATGTGCGCTTTGGCGTTCGCGATGTCCTGCTCGAAGGCGGGGCCGGCAAGGGCGATGCTGTTTTATTTAGACAATTTCCAGACCGCACAATTTTACGCGAAACTTTTGACGGCTACCGCGTGCGGGGGGAGCTATCCGGCAGCATGAGTGCGGCTGTTTTCGCCAAAAACGCTTTGCGGCTTTATGGTGCTGAAGAGCCCGACCTTTACCGGGATCAAATTGCTGCTTTTTTGGCAGGCGTAAAGATTCAGCCCGGCATGCTGGGAAAGCTTTCCGACGAGAAACAAAAACTTGCGGCGAGGAAGAAAAAATATTATCCCGCAGAACTTCTGGATTTGGACCGTGCACTTGAGATTTACGAGAAAGAGAGCACGAGTGCGCCGCAACCCCTGTCAGACCTGCTGGAAGAGCTTGGCCGCTTGAATCCTCCCGCTTCCGCGCGCTATCCGCTTCTTGAAATAGTCCGCCATGAACTCGATCAGGAGAAAAGCGGTTCTAAAGAACTGCTGCGCCAGGAAATCGAAAACCTTTTGAAAACGATCCTCGAAAGAATTAAAAGCCCCAAAGATTTGGCGGTTTTTTCTCAAAAGAAGCAGGCCTTTGAAACACAGCAGCAGGATGGCATGCTGATCGCGGATCAGTTAGTTCGGTGGGCCAGAACTAGGAAATGGGAAATCCCGGTTTCTGAAAACCTTGAACGCAGGATTCATGAGCAACAGCGACTGGCTTTGCTGAAAGGCCTGGAGTTTTTAACGCAGTGGGACGCTTATGTGGATGAGACACTGAGAGCTCAGCTTCAACAGAGTGCGGCCGCTCAGGTTTATACGGATTCCAAAGAGTTAAAACTTTTCGAGAGGTTGATGAATTTCGAGCTGAGCCGTGAGGATTGGAAAAAAATCTCGACTTCTGCGGATGATCAGTCATGGCCCGGCTTCAAATTTGGTTTTCCGCGAAACGTTTTTGACCCTCAAATAAAATTTTATCGGCTGGCCGAGAAACGCGAACAAGGTTTTGTGAAGAAAATCAAGGAGAGGCTTCGCCAATCCGACTCTAAAACGGTGGTTTTTGTCGCGGGTGGTTTTCATACCGCTGGACTTGAAGAGGCGCTGAAACGGAAAGGGTTCTCGTGTGCCGTGATCACGCCCGTCTTTCAGCCTCTTTTGGCAGAAGGGCGCTACGCGGAGCTGATGCGCGGGGAGGTTTCCTGGCGTCCCTACTTCAAATTCGCACACGGGCTTGTGGATTTGAAGGCCGCGTTTAACCGCTCCGCGGTGGAGCAGCTTATTGAAAAACAGAGCAAAACGCAAAATGAAAACGGATCGGGCCGGTCGATGCTGTGGCTTAAAGATTGGCGGGACGGGTTGATTCGTGTGGCTGCCAACGAGGGACATGTAGAAAATGCCGGAGCTTACACGCGCTGGATTGACCAGGCGGCGCGTGAGCAGGGACAAAAGCAGGTTTTCGGCGGCGCCGTGCAGACTGAATGGAAAACACAGATTGAAAATTTTCTTACGGGTTTAAAACAGCTTGTAAACTCGCAGCCGCTTACAGAATCCAATCTTGCAAGGCTTTTTGCCGCTCCCGCGCTTTCTCCCATGGGGGATAAACCGTTTGTCGCCATTTCGATGCCGCTTTCAATCGTAGGGGCAATTCGTGAATTGCCCCTACCGGCTGATGGCGGCTTGTCATTCTTGCCACGGAGGGCTCGCTCCCAGGCGGGACAGGCCGCAACGGCGGCCAGCCCGCTGGGTACGCGCTCCGCGCGGGCTGAAATGAGACAACTTGAAAACTTTGAGGGCTACAGCGAACTCAAGCCTGTGGTGCAGGCTGCATTGAATATTTTGGTGGCGCAGTACTTGATTCCACCGCAGGCATTAGAGATTTTTAAAACCATTCATGTAGATGAAATCCTGCAAGGTACTGCGGTTGTTTTTCAGGAGGGGGATGCTTCCCGGTTAAGAGTTTCTGAGGAGCTGGTGCGCGCGGCAAAAGATGATCCCGCAGGCCAACGGATATTAGCCCGCAGCTTGGCGCGGTTTTTAGATGCTCGCGCGGCTGCTCAAGGCAAGGCAGAAGATGCTGCGATGGCGTCTGCGATTGGGCTGCGGCTGGATCTTTTCCGGTTTCTCGGCGAGACGGATACGGAGCGTGAGCAGGATCTCACATTTTACAGAACCCATGGTTTCTTTTCAGCTGAAGATACGGCTGTTTATCGATCTGCGCACGACACGATGAAAACCAAGGCAGAGGAGATGGCTAAGGCTCCTGTTTACAAACGGTTCGCGCTGCATGATGCCATGCGCCGGGAAATTGTGAGTGAAGTCACACTGGGGAGCACAACGGATAGACTGCTCGATCGCGAGGCCGCCGTGAGGCAGGCACAAGTGAACGCTCAAGTCGAAGCGTTTAAAACCCAGGGATTTTTTAACGGCGCCGCTCTTGATAATCCGGCGGGTTTTTGGGATCACGCAGCTTTGGACTTGATGCGGCGTTTGGTGCTGGAGTTGGCGTCTGTCGTCGAACTTATCCGCAATACGAGAGTGAGTCAAAAAACAGGGGTTGCTGTTGAGTCTATTTCTTCCAAGCTCTCTTATTGGCAGCTTGGGATTGGGGATTTTAAGACCGTTCGATTGAGCGATACGGGGCCGACCCTCAAATCTCTTTACGACTATCTGACCCAGGGTATTGATGTGCCGGAGCCCCTTGCTCGTTATACTCCTCGTGACCAAAAAATCGGAATACTTCTGGAACAGTTGGACTGGAACAGTCCTCCGCGGCTTTTTGATGCTGAGCGCATGGATGAAAATGAGGAAATCGAAGGAGTCCTCCGTTGGATCGATTGGCTGGCTGGGGACGTGCAGGATCCCGATCAGAAGCCCGGCCATCGCTGGGTTGCCAGCAAGATGGGGACTGAAGAAGTGGAAGCGATGCCGGTCGCGGATCTGCCGGAGGTAAACCTGCTGACGAGTTATTTTCTGAGCACGCAGGCTAAGAATATGGAGGCCAGCCGCCTCGGATTTTTTGGGGAGTCTTCACTGCGTTTTACGACAGGCACTTTAAGCGGAAGTTCAACAGCCTTTTATGACAAAGTCCAGTTCGCCACGATTTTGCGAGCGTTAAGACGTTTTCCAGAAGCTCCAGCTTTTGCCGCCTTTAAGGTTCTGGGGGATGAGGAGGGTTTCGCCACTGTGAAAAAGATTGTGGATGACACACCGACAATGGATAAAGAAACCAAAACGGCATTGGCTCAGTTCAAAGAGGCGATGAAAAATGATGCGGACCTGTCCTCCCACATTCTGTTTAGCGATGATCTTAAGCGCCGTGCATCCTCGGGGTTGTTGCAAATGAATCTGGCAGAAGTCTATGCATTCAAGCCTTTTCTGGATAGTCTTTTGCCGTCGGTGCAAACACTACAGGCGGAAAAAAAACGCTCCGCGTTGGAATATGGGGCCATGGATGAACACACGGCTGTGAGTCAATTGGGCGTGGTTGGCTTGGAGCTGATTAGGCTTCATCAGAAACTATCAATCCAAGAGCGTTCTTATGGGGTTCTGGCAGAGGGTCATCCCGCGTTATTCACGCGTGAAAGAAAACCGGTGTTATCGGTGACGGTAGACCCCCATCAAAACGTGACAGCCGTCATTTTTTATAAGACCGATGAGGCGGGAAACATTCTTTATGAAGATCATCGCCGTGTTAAAGGCACACACTCATTTTCCGCAGAGCGTGATCTTGACGGCTGGCTTCAGCAGGAGGGGACAGTTTATGATCAAGCCATTGTGGAACGCGTTTTTTACGAAAATGGCCTTCCGGTTTTTCGACTCACTGTGGATCCAGAGACGTACACGGTGGTTGCAGCTGACATGCTTGGCAATGGGAAGTTTGTGTTATTACAAGAATCCCAAGCAACCTCACCCTTGATACAAAGTTTTAGCGTCCAGCGGCATGGGCTTGTGAGTGGAAACTACGTTTTTAATCCGGACAGGACTGCCGCTTCGGATTGGCTGTCGTCTTCGGT
>CAYMUZ010000170.1:0-12716 GCA_964393875.1 uncultured bacterium
CTTTTCACCGGCGCCACAGCCGCTGTCATCCAAATGAGCCGCAGTTTCTTTAGAATTCGCAAAGAAAAAACGCATGAGTTTTATCTTGTCTTATGGATTTCACTCGCCGGATTTTTTCTGCTCGTCTCAAGCAATGACTTTTTGGTTTTCTTTTTAGCGCTTGAAACCGTCACACTTTCTTTTTACATTCTCACGGCTTACCTCAAAAACGATGCGCGCTCCATTGAATCAGGCATGAAATACTTTATTCTCGGCTCACTCGCCTCGGCCATCCTGGTTTACGGCATCAGTTTGATTTACTTAGTCTGCGGCTCAACAGGTTTTCCGGATGTGCGCCAGGCTTTTGTGGCGGCTCCGCACAATGGCTTGCTTATCACAGGCGCGTGCATGGTGCTGGCCGGTCTGCTCTTTAAAGTCGCAGCCTTTCCATTCCAACTGTGGGTGCCCGATGTGTATGACGGCGCACCCGCGCCGGCTGTGGCATTTTTATCTGTCGCTTCCAAATCTGCCGGCTTTGCCGCCTTGCTGCGAATTCTTTGCACTGTCTTTTTACCGCTTGAGAAAAAATGCCTTTTGATTTTCCCAGCGATGGCTTTGCTAACCCTGCTCTACGGGAATTTAGGGGCCCTTGTGCAAACACGCGTGAAACGACTGATGGGGTATTCGAGCATTGGACATGCGGGTTACCTGCTCATTGCCCTGGCCGTGGGCGGAACAACAGGCCTTTCGGCCCTACTGTATTATTTAGCAGCGTATGCGTTCACCACGCTAGCCTTGTTCGGAGTGATCTCAGCGGCAGAACCTTATTTGCAAAGCGACAAAATTGAGGCCTATCGCGGGTTGGGAAAGCGCTCGCCCTTTTTAGCGGGCGTTATGTTCTTGGCTCTGCTGTCATCCGCCGGCGTACCTCCCTTGGCGGGTTTTTCAGGAAAATTCCTTGTTCTTCTTGCGGCCGTACAGGCAAATTTAAATGGCGTGGCACTCGTCGGGGCTCTGGCGGTGGCGGTTTCCCTTTACTACTACCTAAACATCGTGCGAGTCATGTATTTCGATGAAACTTCCGACACGGTGCCTATCCCGGTCTGTCCAGCCACCCGCGCCATGCTGATTGCGCTCTGTATCGGCATCGTCGCGACCGGCCTCTTCCAAGCGCCCCTCCTGGCATGGAGCCAGACGGCCGTCAAATATCTTTTTTAATGGTTCTCTACGCCGGAACTGCAGAGAGAAGCAGAGGCAGGAGCTGGCGCGGCGGGGTATTGACAAGTTCGTGCCATTCTTCATGGGCCTGCTGAAAACAATCGCGGGCGTCTTGCATTTTTTGGGCAGCAACAGTTTTGAGTTCTTCTGATTGAGCAGCCATTTGCTGTTTTAAAAGCTCGCGATAATTTCGCACAGCATCTTCCCAGCTTTCAAGCTTTTGTCGCAAAACAGCATAGTGCAAGCTGAGCTGTTCAACCGGTTTTGCGAGAACCGGCGGCATCACAAACTGCTTGAGCGAAGCAGTCACACTGGTCTTTTCTCCTGCAAGCCGCGCCTCGAGAATTCTGAATTGAGAAGTCCGTTTTAAATCCCAAACCATCCCAAGCCCGGCCATCACACGGATAAGCCATTTACTCGGGTCCCAATCAAACCAGCGAATCCCGTTGCGGTAATCGACCGGAAATTTGTGGTGAAAGTTGTGATAGCCTTCTCCAAAAGTAACCAATGCAACAAGCCAATGGTCTTTTGCGGTTGCCTGGGTGTCATAAGTTGCCTTGCCAAAAATGTGACAGACTGAGTTAATGCAAAAGGTTGAGTGATAGACAAACGTGATTCTCAAACAAACTGCAAAAAGAAATGCCCCAAGTGCGTGGCCAAACAGCGCGCCAACCAATACCGGGGTGACAATCCCCGCACCCACCGCCCAAAGCATATAGTTTTTGTGCTGGTGCATCACCATTGAGTCTTTTTGAAGATCTATGGAATTTCCGTAGTGAATTTCATGTTTCCAGAACATCAACCACCCCATATGGGCATAGAAGAAACCTTTCTTGATGCTGTAGGGATCAAGGTCGGTGTCCACATAGCGGTGGTGGTCGCGATGCTGCGAAGCCCAATCCAAAGCCGTTTGCTCGAAAGCAGCACCCCCGAAAAATAAAAGCAGGAAACGGATCAAGGCATTCGCTTTGTAGGTGCTGTGGGCAAAAAGCCGATGATACCCTACCGTGATGCCCATTCCCGTGGCCCCCGCATAAAAAAGGAAAAGTGCAACTTCGATGGCGGAAACCCCGTGATAGTACGCATAAAGAGGGCATCCGATAACGCCCAGAAAGGTCGTGACGGCAAAGAAAATAATATTAATCCAAATGATTTTTTTTACGGGACCTGTTGCAACTTGCATCGAATCTGCCTCCCTAGTACCTCGTCAACCTTGAGATTATCAGTAGTGAGCTTTAATTTAAAATGACGTGATAAGTCCCCCGTGCTCCCCCAAATTTCAGATTGACACGGCACCCACTAGTAGGCCAAGTATACGCGCTTTTCCGTGTTTTTGCCATATTTGCATCTGAACCTACGACTCAAAATATGGCCTAACCCCCTATATCGGCATACGATAGATAAAACAAAATAGGCGTCTACTTCCGTGGCGGTTGCCCTGCTTTCGATTAGTCTTCGCTCAATGCAGCCGCCGCTTGAACGCCCTCAAGGGTCTTTTGGATAATGCCCTTGCGGATGTAAATCGGCCGGATCAGTTCCTGTAAACGCGGGATTTCTAGCAAAAAAAAGAGAGCCCCAAGAAGACAGGCGCCCCCGCCGATCACCAGCGTATGCGCCGCACCCATTTTGTGCGCGAGAAAGCCGGCCCAGAGACTTCCCAGCGGTGCCATACCGACAAAGGCCATGGTATAAAAACTCATCACGCGACCTCGCATGTTGTCATCCACCACAGTCTGCAAAACCGTGTTGCTTGAGGCCATTTCCATCATCATGCCGAAACCAATCAGCGTTGCCAGCGGCAGTGAGAACCAAAGCGAACGAGAGAACGCAAAAGCGATGAGCCCAAGGCCTAAAAGCGCCGTCGCAACCGGCATCCAGTGAACCAACCCGCGAATATGCCTGCGCGCAGCCAGTACAAGCCCAGCCGCAAGCGCGCCCGATCCTGCGGCTCCCATTAAAAACCCGAGAATGTGGGGCCCCCCACCCGCAAGACGATCCGCAAAAATAGGCATGAGCACCATGTACGGCAACCCCATAAAACTGATAAGCGCCAACAAAAATAAAATGGACCGAATCGGTGAATTCGCTCCAAAAGTATATCGAATCCCTTCGTGCAGACTGCGAAGGATATTCCCCTCGGCTTTGCTTTCTCTGTGGCACACGCTCATTGCAAGCAGCGAATAAATCACCGCCAGATAACTGACACTATCGATTAAAAAGCACACGCCCTCGCCCCAGACAGCGATGAGCATTCCCGCAATGGAAGGCCCCAACAGACGCGCTCCGTTAACGATCGAAGAGTTAAGCGCAATGGCATTGCTCAAATCAGCACTGTCTTCCACCATGTGGATCATGAAAGACTGCCGCGCCGGCATGTCAACCCCATTGATCAATCCTTGAAAAATACAAAGCACCAGAATCTGCGGCAGGGCGATGACGCTCTTGAGAGTCAGCGCCGCCAGTAGCAGTGATTGAATCAGGGCAAGAACCTGGGTCATTATTAAAATTTTGTGTAAATTCCAGCGGTCAATGTAAACACCGGCAAACGGAGCAATAAAAAAAGCGGGAATCTGGCCGGCAAAGCTGACAAAACCCAGAAGCACTGCCGAATGGGTAAGCCTGTAGACGAGCCAGCTCATCGCCACGCGGGTCATCCACGTACCAATAAGCGAAATTCCCTGCCCACAGAAAAAAAGCCTGTAGTTCCTGTGCCTCAATGCCCGCAAAATGGTTCTCTTCATTTGCGCATCCTACGACAATTCTGATCGCGGCAGAGGGAAGGTTCTCACGTAAGTAGGGCCATCTCTAGAGCAAGCCCGGGACCAAAACCCAGCGCCAGACAGGGCCTTTGTGCTTTGGTGCGGCGCAAGCGATCAATGATGAATAAAATCGTCGGTGAGGACATGTTCCCGCACTGCGCCAAAATGGAACGCGAGGCTGTAAGCCTCTTCTCTGGTAAATCGAGGCTGGCGGCTACTTGGTCAATCAAACGGGGACCTCCCGGATGAATCGCCCATGAGCGGATGTCCGCCAGGGAAACTCGCTGACTCGTGAGCCATTTTTCAACCTGCGGCCTGAGCTGTTCGGCAATTAACGTCGGCACACGCGGGGAAAGCATCATTTCAAAACCATAGTTGCCAATCTGCCACGACATGGCATCTTGCGATTCTGGAAAAATAAAAGAGCCTGTCGCTTTGACACACCAATCCGTTTCATTTCCTTTTTTTTCAGGCGCCGCAACCAATGCCGCTGCGCCGTCCGCAAAAAGACTGTTCGCCACGATTTTGCCTGGATCCCAGCCATAGGAAAAGTGAAGACTGCACAATTCGACCGCGCAAAGAAGGACACGCGCCTTTGGATCAGCCTTCCCCAACGCCGCAGCGATCCGCAGCCCATTGATAACACCATGACAGCCCATAAAACCAACCTGCATCCGACCGACACTTCTTTGTAGCCCCAGACCATTAATGAGCGCAATGTCCACACCGGGAGCGGCGAACCCGGTGCACGAAACGGTGATCAAATGGCTGATGGCCGCCGCCGGCAGATGCGACGCGCGTAAAGCCTGTTTCGAGGCGGCGAGCGCAAGCGGCGCAGCTTCACGAGCGTAGCGTTCCATTCGATCTTGAGTCGTCGGCCCCCGCCCTGAACTTTTACGAGATGGAAGAAAAAAATCTTGTGAAAATCCCTGTTCACTTTGAGCTTGCAGCAAAACGCTTCCTCTTTTATGAATTCGCGCTTTCTTGTAAAGTTTCTCTAAGAGCTTCCCTTGTCGTTCGGTGCGGCAGGAAAGAGCCCTGGCAAATGCCGCGGCGGCATCTTGCGTAATCGAATAAACAGGCTGGGCTTTCCCCATGCCCAAAATAGCTAAACTCATCTATTTTTCACCTGACATAAATGGGGTTGGAAAGAATCCAGAGCTTGTTTTTAAAATAAACCTCGACCCGGTAAACTCCGACACCCTCCGCCGGGGCTTCCCAGGAATTTCCAGAGGCCGTCTTCCATAACTGACCGTCCTTCATCACATGAATATCCGCGTGCTCGGGCAGAGTAACCCGAAGCCGCAAATCATTTCCAGCCTTTACAATATCCCCCATCATCACCAGCCCCTTCTCCGTCTCTGCCGAAAATAAAAAATTGCGCACCGGCTCTACAATGTCAAACCCAATATAGACATGTCCTTTTTTAAAGGCCGAGAAAATTGCCTGTTTAGAAAGGTCTGCGGCCAAAACATGCGTCTGCACAACCTCAAACATGGCTTCGTAACTATCCAGAGCCCACCCACATATCCGATATCGTTCATGTGCATCCCCCGAAGCAATGCCCACAAATCGTTTCTTAGTAAGAATCTGATCCCACTGCTGTAATAGAGCATCCGGTCGATTCAAAAAAGAATTCATAAAAGAGTCTGGGAACAAAAACAGCGATTTAAGGCTGGCTTTGAAAAAACCATCGTCATAAATCGTTGCCGGTAAATTAAAGACCTCCATCCCGGTCACCATCTGAGTGACCGTCCAATCGGTCCATGGGTTTAATTTCAGTTGTGCGTGGCAGATGAAACTCGCCGCACCTGTTTTCTCAACTTCCCTGAGAATTGCACTCGTACTTTGCTTAATGTTGACTTCTTTATCGACGCCCACCACCCCAAGATGCCCTGCCGGCGTCGACAATTCCGTTCCGATAAGAACAAGGACGGGGCCATAAAACCCCTCTTTTTTATCTCGGAGGCCGTTAAGGCTATCGTGGTCGGTAATGATGACAAAATCAGCATTGGCTTTTTGCGCCGCACGTGCGGCATCCTCAAAAGTTCCCGTGGAGTGATGGGAGTGGAAAGTGTGAACATGAAAAATGCCGCTGTAATCTTTGTATCCTTCCGGCAGACCCGACTGGGCATTCAGGGTTCTCATCCGCGGCTCGTGCAACGGCATCAGGGCACAGCCTTGAAGAAAGAGCATCGAGCACACCAGAACCACTTGGTTTATTTTCTTAAACATCGGGAAGTAAAAATCTGTGTTGGGCTGTCAATCGCGGGGTCGGTAAGAGGGCGCGCGTTGATATTTTAGGCCGAAGATCATAAGGGGGACGATTATAGGCCTGTTTTCTTAAAAAATAAAGCCTTCCGACATCATTAAAAAACCGTAAGCTTAAGAGCCAATCCAATCACGGCTGCGATTAAAATGATCAAGGGCTCCGGAACCTTCTTCGTTTTCCATAGAAGAACGGCCGTCACGATCGCAAGCAAGGCTGTCGAAAGATCTACAATCGATTTTCGGCCCAAAACGATGACCGCGCCCGTGATGGCGCCTATGGCTGCCGCTGTTACGCCGTTCACAAAAGACAGCAAAGCCGGCGTTTTGCCATATTTTTTGAAATAGGGCGCGGGAATGATGGTAAACAAATAACATGGCAAGAAAGTGCCTAAAGCGGCAGCACACGCCCCTTTAAACCCTGCGACCAGATAACCAATGAAGCCTACCGTAATCACAACAGGCCCCGGTGTGATCATCGCCACAGCCACAGCATCCAGAAACTGCTGATCAGTGAGCCAGTGATGTTCTTTGACAACCCCGCCATACAGAAAAGGAACAATGGCAAGGCCGCTGCCAAAGACAAATGTGCCCGCCTTCGCAAAAAAAGTGAATAGTGTCCATAGAACATGCGGGGGAGAAGAAATAAGTCCAGCGCTCGCTGCGATGGGCAAAACAGTAAGACTCATAAATTGTGATGGCCGTTTCATTTTAAAAGGCGGATTTTCAACAAACCACACCCCTACGCCCGCCAGCAAAATCAAGTAAATATTTTCTGACTCCGTCATCGCCGTCAATGCTGCAAGCATCAGATAAATGACCCAAAGCAATCGGTTCTTACCGAGGGTTTTGGTTGTTAATTTGTAGGCGCTAACCGCGATAATGCCGATGACGCTTGCGCCGACTCCGTAAAAGACCGCTTGCATCCAGGGAAGCCCACCATACGTTGTGTACGCCCAGCCCAGAATGACCACCATGAGAAAAGAGGGTAAAACAAAGGCTAGTCCGACCAGGGTTGCGCCTAAAATATGGTAATCAACGTAGCCCAAATAAATAGCCAACTGAGCCGCTAAAGGGCCGGGTGCCAATTGGGCGAGAGTAAGGCCTTCTTTATAATCAGGTTCTGAGATCCATTTTCTATTTTCAACAAGATCTCGAAACATATAGCCCACGAGGGCTACCGGACCGCCAAATCCAGTAGCCCCCAGTTTGAGAGCGTAGAAAACAAGCTGGCTAAGTGAATAAGAAGGTTTGTTAGACACGCATTACTTTCCTTGAATATTTTGCATGAAAAAATTGCCGGAGGGCCTCGTCACTTGGCAATCAGGCGAACGCTTTCGTATTTGACCCAACTGATGAAGACCGGATAGCCAGCAAAAGCGAGCACAGCGGTCAAACCCGCAACGTGCGAGGGACTCAGCCTTAAATAAAACGCGACGATGAGAAAATAAACGACACTCCACGCGAGCAAACCACTCATCCCTTTGCGCAAACACCGCCGCATTTCCGTATGATTGAACTCCAACCAAAATAACCTTCGGCACTCCCCGCAGAAGTGTTCCCGCCGATGCGTCTTTGACATCGTCGACGGATGGGCGATAAGCGTGTCCGCCCCGAAATGGGTCACAAATCGCAGAAAATTGAAAGCTGCACCGCAATGCGGACATTTCTTCATGAAGCCCCTCTTTCCTCCTATCTGCATGATAGAGCGCCCCTAGCCCAGCAATCTGTGACTAAAGTCACACGGATGTTTTTTTATGCTTCTGCAAATGCTGGATTTCGTCTTCCAATTTTATAATGCCGACGTGCCAAAGCTGTCCAAAAAAAGGCCCGAAAATAAACCCAAGTGCAGCCACCATCGAGCCCACAGAGACAAACGCCAGTAAGCAGGTGAAGAGCTTACCCGCGGAAGTTATCGGTAAAATAGACGGCGCTGGACCCTGACCTGTGGCGATCATGCTTGTAAAATAAAAAGCATCGATCAGAGGAAAACCTTCAATCCGGTGCAGTCCAATTGTTCCTGCAAGCAGTACCACACTCACCGCGGCTAAACTATAAAGCCCTCGGTTAAACAAAGAATGTAGATGTTTGGGCAAAACTTTTTTTACGTTTGAAACACTGTCCATCAGAAGCCCTCTTTGTTTCTTAGAAAGTCGCATCAACGCTGCCCCTTTATGCTGGGGCTAAAAACCTCTTATCCCCATTATCCAAACAAGCGATTGATCGCAGGGTTAATCAATTCGGCCTGCCAATGCTTCATAGCGCTCCATTCCTTTCCCTTTTCGATCGATGGGGGCTGATGCTGAATGACAGCCGTTAACGCAGAGCGGGAGGCCAGAAAGGACGGTTCGATCTGCAGCTCGGTGGCAAGCATTTTACACGCAACAAGCAACAGCTCCAGTTTTGTCTGATCAACCTGCACCTCCGTCCACTCCGCCCTCTTTTGGAGAAGCGGCCATTCTTCTAAAGGAAGGCCCTCCGCAAACCGAATCGCATTTTCAAGACGAACGAAATTTTCTCCGGTGAATTTTTTCAAAAATACCGGCCCCTGGGAAAGCGGTACTTGCAGATTTTTAGCCCGCCACTCGGCCAGTTCAATGAGATCTTCATTCCTCATGATCATAAACGGCGGGCGATCTTTTTGCCGCGCTTCGCCATCGCGCCATTTCCAAAGCTCCCGCACAAAGACAAGTACGTTCGGAGCCATTTTGGAAGACCCTTTAATACGCCAGACCTCTTTCGCCTCATTTTTCTCAGGAAGGCCGGTACTTGTGACCACACGCTCGCAGCACTCTCGGTGCCACCCCACCCGATTCAACCGCTGAAGATTCTCAGACAGACCGTCGGCAATCGCTTCCAAATATTTTGTATCGTCAGAGGCATAATGGAGCAGTCTCGCAGGCAAAGGGCGCAGCGACCAATCAGATTTTTGCCCTGCTTTCGACAATAGGATTCTAAAAAATCTTTCAACCAACGACGCCAGACCGATCTTTTCATAACCCAAAACTTGAGCCGCCAGCATTGTATCAAAAACGGGAGCCTTCGGCCGAAATCCAAAAGTTTTTTTCAGCATGCGAAGATCATAATCTGCACCTTGCAAGATCAACTCTTTTTGAGAGAGAACTTCTAGAAACTCTGCTAAAGAAAAACCGGCGAGCGGATCGACAATGTAGTTTGCTCCCGAAAAGCTTAACTGGATCAGACAGACCTTCTCAAAATAATGATGCAGGCTGTCGGCCTCAGTATCTACACCCACGCGGGCTGCACCGCGCAACGTTTCGGTTAAGTCCGCAAGCTTTTCTGCGGTATTCACGTAGACATACCCTGAACTGATTTCAAAGTCAGATTTTTTTTCCATAGCGTGATTATACAAGAAAGGTCCCAGGGACCAACTCATAAAGCAAGGCGCTACCCGTATCGATCGTAGGCCTCTGCTGGGGTTTTATCTTGGTTTGCTGGTGGGCTGCACATTCCTTGTTCCTAACGAATGCGGAAGTCGTGATCAACATCATGCTGCCGTGAGGGGGCTTCCAGAATCAGCGGCCAATCCAGTCTAACCCTATGCGCTTCACTGAAGGCTTGCGTTTGTGATCAAAATTTTTTCGCGTCCGGCACGCAGGATGACGGGTGTTTTAAGGCCTGGGGCGATTTCGCGAAATCTCTCTTCACTCATCAAGCCATAAATCGTCTGCGTCTGCTCGTTAAAGCGGCGGACAAACTCATCCTGCGACCAAAACCAAAGCGCGGTCTCCGGATTCTTTTCCTCCTGCTGGCTGGCATGCTTGAGAGTTCCCCGGTCAGAACCCGCCACAACAATCCGCCGTTTTAAGTGAAACGGAAGATCTGAATAATCATCCAACGAGGCAAGAACCACGACCCAATCCGTGGGTTGTAGTTGTGCTTGAATCACCCGGGCTTCCTCCGCGCAGCTTTGAAACGGACTGATCAGTTGCATGCCAATAATGGTCATCATAAGGATTCCATAGATCGTGCCCGCCAAAACAGCCGTGGAAGCCGCACGCTTGCCGCGCTGCTGTAAAAGAAAACCAGCCCCACTCCCCAAAAATAAGAGGGTGGCGCTCGCAATCAACACAGGCTTTAGCGCAACCGCTTGCTCAGAAGGCAGCCGAAAGAATACAAGGAAAACAAATCCACCCGCAAAGACCGCACTCACAAAAACCACCAGCAATGTCCAGGCACCCTGCATCCACTTTTGTGCCCGCGCGGTGACATTTCCGGCAACCCATCTGCTTAGGAATTCTCCGAGGATCATGGCGAGCGGAATGCTCGCGGGCAAAAGGTAGTAAGGCAGTTTCGATTTGGGCAAACTAAAGAAAATAAAAATGACCGCGGCCCAGATCCAAAGAAAACGTGTTTTATCCCGCTCCGGGTTCTCACGGCGATGCCCCTCTGCAAAAGCGGCCGGCAGAAACAACGACCAGGGAAAACAGGTTAAAACAAGAATGGGTACATAAAACCAGAACGGTTTGATGCGCCCAAACTCTTTAGTCAGAAAACGGTTGATGTGATGTTCAAAAATAAAAACTTTGAGGAAATCGGGCTGGCGGTGACACATCACAAGCACCCAGGGAGTGACAACCAGACTCACTCCAAGAACGCCTGCGAGCCAGGGCATGCGTTTCCATTCCGAAGTGCGTTTTAAAACAACCACAGCCACGAGCCAGACAAGCCCCGGAAGCACGATGCCAATCAGCCCCTTGGTCAAAAAACCGAGCCCCATCGCAGCAAACGAAAAAAGATAAGCCCGGCGATCTTCCTCAAAAAGCGCCGTCATCATTCCAAAAATGGCGGCGCTCAAAAGCAGGGTCATGAACCCATCGATCACGGCAAAGCGACCGACCAACGCAAACCCCACGGTCGTCAAGAGCACAAGAGCCGCATAGAAAGCGGCGCTCTCTGAAAAAAATCTGCGCGTAAAGAAATAAACAAGCATCAAGCCGGCCAACGATGCGAAAATAGAGAGGATTCGTGCTCCCAGCGGCGTCTCACCCAGCAAGCGATAGGCTCCGGCGGTCAACAGCGGCGTGAGCACGGGTTTTTCGAGGTACGGCATGAAATTAAAATGCGGTAGGGCATAATCATTCAACACCGTCATCTCGCGTGCGATCTCACCGTAGCGCCCCTCATCTGACGACCAGAGCGGAATCTGATTGATCTGAAAAAAATACAACGTGAGCGCAAATGCTGTAAGCAGCAGTGATTTAAACCAAAATTTCATAGTCTAATGGTGACGCCCGGCTAGTCCCTTCCGACATTTGATTTTGTGTGTTAACGGTACAGTACTGCGAACCCATAAATTCAATTGGAACGCTGTACTAAAAATTCTTTCACGGATCGAAACTGATAATACGGATTATGCCGTTTTTCATCCCCCAGTGTCGATGTCGTGCGCCCTTCGTCATAATTATGCCCAGGAAAAAGCACCGTTTTGTCCTCTAACTTTCCAAGAAGCTGCAGACTATGATAAAGCTGTGCGGCATTTCCGCCCGGCAAATCGCAGCGGCCGCAGGCGTTGATGAAAAGCGTATCGCCTGAGACAAGCCGGCCATCCACGAGAAAACACTGCGAGCCCGGGGTATGCCCCGGCGTATGAATAAAAGTAATTTCCACACGACCCACCCGCAGCTTTGCGCCGGAATCAACTTTCTCAATTTCGCTTTTCACCTCTTTTAAATAAGGTGCGTCGTCTTTGTGGATGTGGACCTTACAGTGCGCCTGCGCGATTAGGTCTTCAATGCCATTGGTGTGGTCGTAGTGGTAGTGCGTCGCAAGCCCCCCCACCACTTTCATATCGTCTTCAGCCGCAATGCGCAAAATACGATCGACCTCCCACGCCGGATCCACCATCACACATTCATGTGTTTGGCGGTCCCCGATAAGATAAATAAAATTCTGCATCGGCCCGGCTTCGATTTGTTTTAGATAAAGTCGCTCATCGCTTGCCATAAAAAATGACCTCAATTTTTGGATTCTCGGCAAGCGTTTTACGCTCACGCTCGATGTACCGATTCGGGATCGGCGGATAGCGAGCATCCCCCTCATACTCGTGATCGATCAGGGTTAGATAAATGCCATCGATGTCGTGAATGGTCGCTCCGTAAATTTCAGCCCCGCCGATGATAAAAGCCTTTTCTGTTTTAACTTCATTCAAGGCCGTATCGACCGAACGAAAGACGCGTATCCCCGGTATTTCTGAGGATAAAGTACCGCGGCTCAAAATAAAATTGTCCCGGCCGGGGAGCGGCTTACCGATGCTCTCAAACGTCTTACGGCCCATAATGACCGTGCTGCCAATAGTCAACAATAAGAAATCTTTGAGGTCTTCGGGAAAAAGCCATGGCTCTTTGAGTAGCCATATCGGGTAAATCCCATGGCCGGAGTCGATTATCAGGGAAGGCTTCAAGCCAAACCGGGAGACGATCTCTCTCGCGGCCTGTTGCGTCGGTGGTAGTGCCTGGCCCTGGTGGGCCG
>CAYMUZ010000171.1:0-6336 GCA_964393875.1 uncultured bacterium
TCTGTTCTCCGCAGCTGGGTTCAAGCGTTACATTCAAGTGGCTCTTACTCAGATCAATGGCAGGGACAAAGAGAATTTGGGCAGGCTCCGAAGGTTTCCTTTTCTCCGGCTCTAATTTTGCGTAAGAGTATAGTGGCCCCGGTTGTCTAGACCGTTTTTTGTATCAGTTTTAGATAGAGTTTTTGATGCCACCGGGTTGGGGTTCTGAGCCACCGCCCGCTCCTGCAATTAGCACTATTTACTGGCGTAGGCTTTAAGGTTTTGTATTGCCCATCTGTGCGGGGGGGGGCTGATTACTTATGGCGGGGCCCGCTATCCTATCGAAGCACAAGGCCCGCAGGCACAAGATTTACCCTCCGGGCTGTGTCTACCCGCAACAAACTAACCCTATACATCGCACAACCTATTGCTAATCAATAGGATATGCCTCGTCTGCCGTGAGCTAGGCGCGTTGATTTCATTGCTATCCATTGCTACATTTTGAGGTTTTTAGGTTGTTTTTATGAGTTTTGACGGGTATCTTTCAAGTAGGCGTTAAAAACTGTGTTTTGAGGGCTTCTGCCTGAGGGTGTTAATAGATGAAGGCACAAACACAGCCCAACGTCTGCCATGAATACTCAAAAACCAAGCACTAAAAAGAATTCATTCCTGCGCATCACTGCAGCTGTGGTGTGTGCTTGCTATGTTTTGACACAGCCCGCGAGCCAACCTCTTTGGGCGGACGTTCCCGCGGCAATTCCGTTGCAGATACCGACTGGTATTTTACCGGATAACCTGAGTGCGCTCAAAATTCCGGCCGAGCTTGGCCGCGTCGAAGAAGCGTTCGATGGTAAAAGCCGGCAAATCGTTTTTTTGATTCAAGACGCGCATGCGGTCACCGATGCGCAGAAAAATATTCAAAAGCTGATTGCGCATTTTCGCGATGTCTACGGAATCGATCAGGTTGCGGTCGAAGGCGCTGCCACACCGCTCAACGCAACACTCTTTAAAGCCTTTCCAGATTCCCATCGACTCAAGCAGGTCTTCAAAGAATATTTGGACCAGGGTGAATTGACCGGGCCGACGGCGGCGGCAGTTTTTAACCGCAATCCGTCGGATCTTACCGGCGCCGAAAACTGGGAAGTTTTCGAAGAGGGCCTGAAAGATTACCTTTTGGCCATGGACAACCTGCCGGAGCTTGAGACGCTGCTGGCGGGTCGCAAAAAAGAATTGAATGTCCGCAAGGCGCAACTCTACCCGCCCGCACTGCTGGAGATTGACCGCTCAATCAGAAATTTTACCGATGAGAAAATGGATCTTGCCAGTCTGCTGAAAAAACTGGCGGCAGTGCGTGAACCGTTGCAAGGTTCCGGCCCAGCGCTGATGCTTGCAGAAATTCGGCATGAGGCCGCAGGCGAAAACGGAAATGCCGCCGCCGTACGCAAGATCGCGGATGAAATCCGCAGGGCATTCATCGCGCTTCCCCTCTCCCGCACTGCGGGGGAGGATGCGATGAAAGAATTTAACCGGCAGTACCAGGAGTTCCAGACCGGGCAGATTCATGAGCAGGCCTTCGCCCTCTTCCTCAAAGAATTTCTGGAATCTCAGCCGATGCTGATTGGGTTTACGGGGCGGGGCGCGGCATTGAAGTCACTTGCCAGTCTCTCCGGCCATCAGAAAATGCTGC
The DNA here is from genome assembly GCA_964393875.1 of uncultured bacterium. GTDB lineage: Bacteria > Omnitrophota > Omnitrophia > Omnitrophales > Aquincolibacteriaceae > JAHFHB01. Next base: position 1,667 of record CAYMUZ010000171.1, read on the forward strand.
GTGAAATCGAGGGGACAAAATTTTTCGCAGAACTAAAGGACTACATGGCGCAGATCAAAGACGGGTTGTTCCCGAATGAAGAAACGCGAACGTTAGACCGTAAGTCCGAAGACCTTGCGAGGCTGGATCGGCTCGTGCGTTTAAAGATTGACCACGCCGATTGGGACCAAATTCAAAAAAAGGGATTACCTGCGGACGAAGGTAAATTTCAGGAGCTTTTGAAACCGGCCCTGGCATTTTATCAAAACGCGAAAGAGCGCGACGGGATTTTATTCGGGAACGTTGAGAAACGTTTAAGCGGCGGGGAATCGGAAAAAACAAGCCGCCCCGCCTGCCTTTTGGTGGCCGGCGGTTTTCATACCGAAGGAGTCACACAGCTGTTACGTCAAAAAAATATTTCGTATGCCGTGCTCATGCCTCAAATCGGCAAGCTGCCCGACGAAAGTGTATATCAAGATCAAATGCGCGGGCAGGTATCTTGGGGCAAGTACCTCAAGGAAGAAAACGGCAGTATCGATTTGCACGCTGCTTTTGTTCGCGCCACTCGCGATAAACTGCTTGGGGTAGGGGTGGTTAAGTCTGAAGAATTTGGTGTAGGGGCGATTCATGAATCGCCCCTACTGCTAAAACAATGGCGCGACCAAATCATCCGCGATCTTTCCGCCGAGGGCCGCATTACCGAAGCAGCCCAATACACACGCTATCTCGACGAAGTCAGTTCTCCCGCCAATGAAACAGACAACGAATTCATCCGCGCCTGGCGCGCCAACATTCACCGCTTTGTGGACGGCCTCAAACGGCTCGACGGCCAGAAGCAGCTGACACCGGACCATGTGGCCCGACTCTTAACCCCGTCAGTCTTGAGCCCTGCGGCATCTGCTAACGCAATTGCGGAAGGAGGGACGTTAACAACGGGTTTCACACTGCGAAAGGGTGTGCTGCGGCCAGCGCAAAGAAGCATGCAGCAGCCAACCAGTTCGGCAGTGCCCGCTGCCGCGTCGAAGAAGACGAGAACGCCTCGGGTCACCACTACCGCTATGAGCGAAATGCGGGCTACAACAAACGCGCAAAGTGTTGTTTCAAACACAAATGTATTTTTAAAATCGGCCCGAAGATCATCCTATCGCAGTGTTGTCCAACAAAAGAAACTCATACAAACGCTTATTCGGCAGACGAATGCCTCAGGCGGCGTTTTAGCAGTCTTGCAAAGCGAGATGACGCCGCGTGGAAATGAACCGTTGGAAGGCAGAATCGATCGCGGCCTTCAACTGGGCGCTCATCTAAATCGACACCTGAAAGTCTTTCAGGAAATATCCGGGGTCGAAAAAAATCAGGATTTAATCCGGGAATACGCAAGAACAATATCTCCGGCGCGGGACTTCTTTTTCGGAACAGCCGCTGGCTTGACGGATACGATTTTAGGGTTAATCGTGCAGTCGGTGCGAAAACCGGAGATGGCGGATCTGACCTACTTTCCAATTTTTCCGGATCGTAAGGCGGCGCTCATTGCGAAGACCCAGCAGAAGGTGAGTGAGTGGGTAAAAGCAGGCTTGGTTAAACAGGAGGATGCGGATCTTGTTCTGAATTTTCTGAATCACGCATCTATTTTCTTTGTCAAACAATACGGGGAAGTCCGCGTGGCGGTTAAGCCGGATAACGATGGATGGACGCAATATCGGGATGCCATGAAACAAGAGGATCGGGAGGGGCGTACGACGCATGGGCTTGCGCACCGGGCATTTGGAGTGCTCCCAGTTATTTTGATACGGCCGGATCATCGAAACAAAACAATGGCTTTCCGTGGAAACCGGCTGGCTTGGATTCTATGGCATGAGAACGGGCATTTTGACCACGATCAATTATCTCAAATCGAAAATCCGGTTGAAGCCAGATGGGTTTCGGAGTTTTGGGCGGAGTTTACCGGACAAGTTCATATTCAGTTCCGGACTTGGCGCGGTCTGACAAGCGGGGAAATTGAAAAAAAGCTTCGCGCGCATCTTTTTAATTTTTTAGACGGGTACGAAGGAAATCCTGGTTATGAACCTCTGGGAGAACGCAAGGAGCTTTTTCACCGTCTCATTGCAGACACGCTGCAGCGCTATAGCCATTCACTGAATGGGGACCGGAGCAATGCGCGGGAAGAACTGGCGCTGATGAGCGGGCCTGTGGCATTAGGCAAAGACATGGAGGAAGCTCGCGCAAACCTGAGCCAGATCAAACAGCCTCTCCTGAAAAATCTCTTACACGACGCCTTTATTTTGCTTCGCCGCTTTTTCAAAAAACCCCCCTCTCTTTTTGGAGTTTCGACAAAACGGGCGCAACTGCTTAAGGCGCCGGCGCCCGTTTCGCCCGGTGCGGCTAAGCCAGCAGCCCTTCAACGTTCCGAGATGCGCGCCAATGCGAAGGTAACAGTATTGTTAAACAGTCTGCTTTCCGGTATCGCAAACAGGCGTTGGAGTGAGCGTTTTGGCACTTTTGTGAGCCGGCTTGCGGTGATTTTTAGAGAGATCCTGCAGATACTGCCGACCCTAGGGCTCTGGCGGACACCCGCTGAAACGGGGGTGGAAAAACAAAGAAACGATCAGATCGCACAAACCATCCAGTCTATTTTTGAGCACGGACTGCTAAGTCCTGAGCGTGCGCAGGCCGCGGGGCTTAGCGTATTTCGCGGGGCTGATGCGCTGTCGGAAAAAGATCAAGGCAGGCCGCCGTTAGAAAGCACGCTGGTATCGATTGCCGAGATTCCGGGTTCTGCGGATCCCAAGCGGCTGGCGCAATTGACAGAGTTGCTGTTGCTTGGCGGCGGTATTGAGCGTTCGCCCGTGACGATTCTCGGAGAACGGAATCACCCCGATTTTAACGAGGAGATCCAGCATACCTCTACGACGATTCTTGAAGATCGTCTGCAAAGCGGGGCTAATATTTTAATGCACGCGAAAACAAACTTTGACGGTTTGTCCAGGGAAGCAGCTCGTGTTGATTGGGTGTCGGGTGCCCATGCGGGTGTTTTGGGATTTCCAGAAATATCTCCCGATGCGATTGAGGCTATTTTTCTTCCGGAGGGATTGTATGACGCGGTTCAAAGACGGATGCCGCGCTCATTGAAATCCAGAATCTTACGGGTGACGGGCACGACAAGTATTAAGGGACAGGTTGGCGAATCATCGACTCAGATCCAGGTGCCGAATTGGAAAGCTGCGTTAATGGGATACATTCGCAGGGCCGCGCAAGGGGAAAAGGGAAGCCAAACGTGGATGGATCATGGCGTTCGCTTCCCAACGCTCGCGGAAACACAATCTGAAACTGTCTCGGCGCCGGCCGAGGGACGCTCCGAAATGCGTGCGGCACCGCGGAACAATCAAAATCAGACTCCGATGGATTTAGCCATTGCACAGTTGCCGGCGGGAGTTGAAAAGCGCGGCTTGCGCGCAGCAGCCGCGTCGCTGGCGTTAGACAAAGTTGATTTGGGCGGGGTCCTGCAATGGGCGCTTAATCTTGGCCGCACGAACGCGGCTCGGTCTGAAATGCGAACTTTTGAAGTGCGCAGAGAACGCGAGAACATGAGCCTCACCGAAAACGCGGAAGGTCAAGTTGCCGAAAAATTAAATAAATTTCTAGATTTTTTGAGCCAGAAAAGTTACGGCCTGCCCGGATGGGGACGGGAAATCGAAAAGGTGGAGGTCGTCGAAGGCGCGGGCGTTTTGGAAATCGCTGGTAATACATTGAAAATTTCCGAGGCAAGCCTGGAAGACTATGACCGGCTCAGCGCTCTTGAGGCATTCGCAGATCTCTTGCTTGCGCTCAACCCGCATGCGCAGGCAGTTCGCATGCGGCTTATCGGCCAGCATTTGCCATTTTTGTCCGGCAGTGAATCCAAAGCGCTGGCTCGCGGCCTCCGCTATCTTTCTTTGAGATATTCCGCCTTAAGGGGGCTGCGAGGTTACGGTGATGCCGAAGAGGAAACGCGGCAAGAAACGCTTGCTTTCGGACGATTGATCGATGAAATAACGACGGATGCCGGAGCCTTGCCGAACTTTTTGCAGGAACACCACGGTACGCTGTTTGAGGCCTTGAAAAAATTAAACACTTCCCAGTTTACGCAAATCCTCAAAGCCAGTAACCATCACTTTAGATTCCGCGGTGCGATCTCTGGGGATCTGAGGGAGATGGAGAATGGCGAGAAAGCGAACGCTGCTTCTTCGGAAGACGCACAAGCGCACCGCCAGGGCTTACTGGCTCTCCTGGAAGAGATCGAAAATAATAAGACGGATCTGTACACATGGGATCAAATGGTGGATGTTTTCTTAGACCAAGTCGCAGATGTCGGCGTTACTTCGGCTCTGGCTAAAGTGATGGCTCGCTCGATCTATGCTGTTTGGCGGCGTTTGCCGGCGACGGATCAAACGACGTCCACTTATGTGCGATTGGCAAGCACTTTTATGCAGGGATACCTGGTACTTCCAGAGGAGACCCGTGAAGGCTATCTTGAAACGGCAGCGGATCTTTTTGCACGTTTCGATGGGAACGAAACGCCGCTTTGGGATGCCCTGGATTTGGTGCGGCAAATTATCATTGCCGAATACCAGAAAAATATCGATGCGGACAGCATCCAATTGCTTTTTTCCGATCGTCACTTTACGAAATATCTGTCGCTGGAAGTCTGTCTGAAT
>CAYMUZ010000172.1:0-13393 GCA_964393875.1 uncultured bacterium
CCTCGGAAGAAAGCCTGGCCGCGCTTAAAAATTATTTGCGATTCAATCTCAAAAAACCGCTTGAGCCGCAAATGGACATTGTCAATGGAACGCTTCAGGATACGCCCGGTTATACCAATTATCTCGATCTCGCCTTCTGGATCGGAGCGCGCATTGAAAGCCGTCTCAAGACGATGGGCCGTGAAGATCTTTTAATTCAGAACGGCGATGCCGAAACGTACGCAGAATTTTCTGGAGATGCGCACAGGGGCATTCCGGTCAGCACCGAACCTCAGTACCGTGCAGTGATGCACCTGGCCTGGAGCGAAAGAACAGATTCGGAGCTGGCGGCAGAGGTCAATGCGGCTTTTCCCGCTGTGACAGCTTCTGCGAAGCCGGCAGTTTCAGACAGAAATTTACACGATTTAAAAGCGGCCTCTCTTATCAATGCTTTCGATGAAGAAAGTTTCCATCTAGCGGAGTGGCTGCAGGGTTATGAAGACAAGCCGGTCTTTATTTATTCGATACCGGTCTCGCAGGTTGTGGGGGATAAACGTCTCGAAGGCATACTTCGGGCTGCGGCCATGACCGAAAACGGTTTTGTCATCCTGATCCGGGGCGAAAAGGGAGTCTCTCTTTCACACAGACAGGTTATGGCTTTTCTAGGCAGACTTTATCAGGATAACCTGGCCGGACGCCGCAATCTTGTGATTGGCAGTGTGGACGGTGAGGAGGCCTGGCGTAAGACTTGGGGTTATGACCCCAAGCTCCAAGCGGGTCTTTTGGCTGCGGAAAATCACGCGAATACCGGCGCAGAGCCGCAATGGCAGGTGAGGGAGTATCACGCCGAAGATCTTATTCCATCGGAATCCGATATTGAGGGTGTTCCTGAACTGCTGGCCGTTCAGATGGGGCTGTCACGTTCCATTCCATCGTCTGAAGCGGCGGAGCCCACGCCGGCAGCGCCGCTTCACCCCCGGCTGCAGGTCGAAAAATTTTTGAGCGATACGCTCCGTGAAATCAAACGCGGCACCGAGCGCTGGAGCAGTGCCGTTGCAGATGCTTATCTGGTCAGTCACCTCCCGGACCCTTTCATCTTAGGTGAAGAAGGCCGCTTGGCTGTCGGCGATAAAGTTCCCGGTGAGTGGAAGCATTTTGATAAAGACCGTCAAGAAAAACTGATGCTGGATTTAAGCCTCGCCGTGGGAGAGGGTAAACAAACGCTGGGTTCCGAGAGTTTTGCGGCAGATTTGACCTCTGCGTTAAGCCAGGCTCGGACGGATCTTTTTAACAGCGAGATCCAGGTCGCCCTGGAAAGACCTATCGACATTGAAACGGAAGTGACTCCGGATACCGGTAAAACACTTCTTCAGGCTGTTCCGGGTTTCAATTCGGCCGCTCCCAAACAGGTTCAGACCAAAACGTGGACCTGGGGTAAAGACCGCTTTCATTTGAAAGATTCAGAAACCGGTCAAGAAATTGATTTGCGTCAAGTCTCGGCTGAAGGGCCCGTGCTTGTGACGTTTGTAAACATTGCTTCTGAGCTGAACTACCGCGAGGCAGAAGCCATGATTCCGGTCTGGAACCAGATTTGGAAAGAAACAGCGGGCGGAACCTCTGATCAAAAGCGGGGGCTTGCGCAGTTTATCGTGGTGGAAGGAGGCGATCGGATAAAGGACTTTATGGCAGCAAATGGGGGCATTTTGCCACCCGTGCCTTTTGTCAAGGGCCTGCGCGAAACGTTTTCCACTCCAGGTGCCGAGCAAGGCGGCGCGGCCAATGTGACGGGTCTTTTTTGGGGGCTGGGCCCAGACGGAAATCCGGCCCTGATTCATTTTGTTGAAGGAAAACTGGTGCTGACGAATCCTAGTCTCGGCATGGCACTACGTCTTGCGGCTGCGATCTCAAGCGCCAGAACAAAAGCAGAAGCGAATGAATTGATGACTGCAATACGCCAAAGCGGGGGTTCGGGCTATGAAAAACCCGCTGAACCGCGCGTCAAGGGAGTGATTGCAGCGGGTCCCGCTGAATTGGGGCCGCAGAAAGAGGCCATGCACCTCAACCGCATGATGCTGGAAAATGGAGTCAACTTTGCCATTCGGACCGGTCAAAATGAAAAAGGCGAAAACCAATACCGCTGGCTTTCAGAACTGAGCACGGGAGGCCGCCCCATGGTGCTGGCCTTTGCCGGCCTTAAAAACGACCCTTCAAAGCTCATTTCCAGTTTGAAGAGCGAATTTTGGGATTTTAAGCTGAACGGTGTGCAGGTGATCTCGCTCCATCCGCGGACCGTGGTGGAAAGCACGGAAACCCTGCCCGGGCAGCCGATTTATGCACAACAATTCCAAACAGGACCTTTAGGAATCCCGCGTGTCTTTGAACCAAAAATTCAAGTGCAAACCGGCACGACTTCCGCAACGATCCGAAACGTCAAAACAACTTATGACTATCCGACCTTGAACAAAATGCAAGACGGTTCAGTGGCGCCGGCGGTTTACAGCGAGGACCCGGCCAAAGTCGCACAGCTGCGCAAAGCTTATGGGATTACAGGCGATGAAGATGCCTATGTGCTGATTCTGTCTGACGGCAGTTTTAAGGTTTATCAAAAGGCCGAAGACTTGGCTCAACCGCTGATTGATGCCGTGCGTCCGCTGATTCCCAAGCCCGTTAAGGCCGCAAAAAAAGTCAGCGGGTTGACACCGCGCAGCCTGTTGGAAATGAGTGCGGCCAATCTGCGTGATCTGAAAGAACTCGGCCGTCAGGCACAAAAGGATCCAAGGGTTGCTGGCGCGAACCTGAATCGGGCGAATCATATTCGTCAGCAAATGGTTGCCAGGCGTTCTGAAGTGCGCAGTAGTGATGCCGACTATGCCGCTTTGAAGGCTCAATTTCAACAGGAGGATGCCCAGGCCAATGCGGCTGTTCGGGAGCTGCAGCAGGCGCTCGTGAACGCCGCCCTGATGCGCATTGTTTTAGAGCCAGAGGCGATGGACCGTGAACTACAAGGTTTGGAAGCTCCGGCGTTAGGTATTTCGGCAGACATGATGGCGGCTGCCCGCCTCGAAGCCACTCTTCAGCGGGATGCCGGAGAAATTGCGGAAGCCCTCAGCAACGCAAAAACTCTTGGGGATATCATGCGCATCAAAGAAAGCATGAATGGCCTTTCACACAGGGTTGACGGCGAGCTTGCGCGTTGGGAAACGCAAGGCTTTTCTGCGGAAATGATAGAGGCTGCACGAGCGCAGGTCGAAGCTGAGATAAATCCGTTGATCGATCAGTCTGTGGCAAAAGCACGAGCCATTTCCGTGTCTCCAAGGGCGGGTCTAGAACCCGCCCCTCCAAGAGAGGCCGAATCTCCGCGCGCATTGGCCGTGAGTACGGGCGGAAAAACTTCGGTTCCTGCGATGCTTGGATATGCGGCTTTGCGCGGGCTGGTAGGTGCGGGGCTCGGTTATTTGGCGTTTGTTTTTTATTTTGGCAGTGCGGCGGCAATGCTGATGCCGCTTGTGGCAGGGGGAGCGGCGTTTTTTGTGTTGTGGAATGGGATATCAGTGCCTTTGCGTGCAGTCCTGCATTTTTCGAAAGTCCATGTCTTTCATTTTGGGCGTGCTGAGGGCAAGAAATTTAGCAGTACGAAAGGCTTAAAGGCGATTACGACCTGGAACCGCTATTTCATCGAAAGTTCCGCGAGGTTTGCGGACAATTTGCGCCGCCGCTATCTCAATACGGATAAAATCGGAACAGTTCGTGAAGCGGATTTGGTCACTAAACTCAATCAGAAATTTAGAGAGTCGGGTGGACCACAGGCCTCTGTCCTAGAAGATTTCACGGTTGATGAATTGCGCTCTGTGGAATTGGGATTACATCAGGAAATGGTCTCGCAAGACTTTGAGCGCGTCAAGAAGCATGAAGAACAGCAACTGATTCATGGGCAGAAACAGCCACGCCTGCTTTTATTCGCTGAAATTTCAGCCGCTCTTTTGGGCGGTGTAGTTATTGGAACTGTGATCGCGCTTATTTTTACGGCTGGATCGTTGCTAAGCGTTGCCTGGTCTATCGCGATGACCTCCGGTATTTTCCTTTTGATGAAGCGCGAAGCGGGAAATATCCTGCTCAAGAATTTTGAAAGAGTTCGAGACAGTTTTAACACATCCTGGGTTCATGGGCTTTTCGGCTTGAGCGGAAGTGTCCTGATGCCAGTCTATTTCTTTCTGCACCTGATGTTTTCCTTCATTCAAAAAATCACCTACGGGTTCAGTTTCTGGATTCATGACATGGCACGCCGGACGTATTTTGTGACCCAAGAGGGCGATGTGGACATGGCGCGGCTGCTGCAAGTTGTGGATAAGAACGTCCGCGGCCGCCAGGGGAATCTAAAGCAATATTTGGAAAACAACCCGCCAGCAGTGCCCGCGACGACGGGCGTTAAAATACTCGAGATCGTGGAAGGATTAAAAACAAAAACACCCTCCACGTGGAAAGATGCCAGCGCTCAGCTTGAGGCTGCGATCGCGCCGCTTGCATCCGCACAACAATCAATGCTAAGAGCGCTTTTTGACCAGGAGGTCGCCCAGTACAAGAGAACGGTTGGGCTCAAAGGTCTTTTGGCTCGCGGCGATGTCGTACTTGCTTCGATCCCTGTTTTGAATTGGAATTTTCCACCCGTTATTCGTGACAACCTCTACCGCTTTACGACTTATCTTTCCAACACAGCTCTCTTCCGCACTCTTACCCACATTACGACGGATGTTTCCAATCCCATTGGAGGTTTTTTTGCCTGGTTTATCTTTGGCCGCGGTGCCCTTTTCCTCAAAGGCTTGCTTGTAGGCATTCCGCTTTATTTTGGCGCTATTGGCGCGCTTGTTTTTATTGCTGGGATTATTGCTTATGGCGGATACTCGCTCTACCGCGAAGGCAGGACACCCGCATGGCGGAAACTAGGACTGATGGGTTTAATGGTCGGAGCTGCGGGCATTATTTTCTTTTTTGTCGCGCCCTATGCGGCGCCGCATCTTCTAACCTGGACACTGCATCTGATTGAAATGCCGCTTCCACCTCTGCCCACGGAAGCACTTTTTGGACATGATGTGGTCTTTAAATTAGGAGAGTTCATCCGCAGTCTTTTTCTGGGAGGTCTGATGACCTACGGCGGCATGGTCGCTCAAAAGCGCCAGCAGATTGCGGCTCAGGTTTATCTGCAGGATGGCCTTGCAAAATTAATCCGATCTTCCGGTCTTGAGTCAGAACACGTCCCTCAGGAAGTTTTGGGTTTGCTTGAGCGGGGTGGACAAAAAGTTCAAGTCCTCGATTATGAAACGCTCGATGGCTTTATTGATGCGGTTCGTGCTCGGATGGAGAAAACCGATCAGAGCCAGGATGAGGCGAAAACGATTCAGCTTCTGAGCGTCACACTTGAAATGATCCGCGCGCACGCGGTAGGCAATGTCATCCGTCTTAATGCGAATGAACAAGATAGTTTGATTGCGAAAATAGCGGAGCTGCGAAGCTCAGCCGCTGCGCGTTTGGGACATTCTGGCGAACTTCCGGCTGAAGGGGCGGACCTGGCGGAATCGCTTGTCAGTCAGACCGAGACGATCAAAAGCGCCATTCGATGGCAGGCAAGCCGCCGTGTTTTTTCGGACAAGAAATTTTATACGGGAATCGTGGCTTCAGCCGTCAGCATGGAATTACTTAAAGTTGAAATTCCGGCGGCCATAGCGTTTTTTCCGTGGCTAGATAAAGTGGTTGGAGACCTGATTGGCACAGAAATTCATATCCTTGGCCCGCTCGCGCTTTTTATTGAACGCACTCTGCTTGAATTTTTTGGCGTTGCCTGGAATTGGGCCACGACATCGAGTTTTACCTCAGATATGTCGCCGGACGCGGCAGTGCAGAAATATCTGCATGATTTAACCGCGACAACGATCGACAAACCCATTGTGGGCGCCAGAATTCGAGAGATTGAGGCTCAGCTGAAGGCGATGCCTGAGAATTTGAAAGGGTCGAAAGAATTCCGCTTACGGGTCGAACAGCTCACTGAACTCCAGAACCGCGAAAATCGGGTGAGCGGCTTTGAATGGAGAGCTGATCTGGCGACGGGCGGGATTGAATCCACCACTTATACCCATGCCCAGGGCAAGGAAATTGTCCGGGAAATTTATCAGGGCAAACACGGCAAGGACAAGCCCGCAAATACGGCTTTTGTGCGCCGTATTTCTGAACTCAAGGACCATGCCGAACACCTTTTGAATGAACAGGAAGTGGATAAGGCGGGTGACGTTAAAGCCATCACATTTATGATAGAAACTAGAGAGGGCATGCGCCGCGAACGCCACCTGGCTAACCTTGAAAAACTGGCTAAACTAAAAAAACAGCCGGGGTATGAGGATTACCTGCCGTCTTCGATTAGCTTTCTGGATAAAGAAGGTAAAGAAAAAACGCGGATTGAAAATATTCAAGAAGATAACGGTAAGTTCAGCTTTCGGCAAGTGTATACCACGCCGGAGAAAGAGGGTGCGCTGAGTGTCCGGGTCTATGGGTTCAATGGCCGTGAAACGCTTGAGCCGGCCACGCCCATTGAAAATGTCGCTTTGGCGCATACGGAACAATTCTTCAAGCCCGTTGAAGGCGGCGCTCTGCGTCCTGAAAAAGAAATCAATTACGCCGCGGATTCCAAAGCGGTTTCGACCACCGTTTATGACTATGACGAAGACGGTCGTTTGATCGGATACGATGTGTCCGCTGGCGATAAATCTGCCGTAGAAGGTGGGCGTAAACTCGCGCGTCATGAAGTCAATAAAGACGGCCGCGAAACCGGGGCCGTGCGCTGGGAGTACGAAAAGGACAAAGTGCGTGAGTCGCTTTTTGAAACGCGCGATCCGGACAGCGGCGCGATCAAGATAGAAACTTATCCGGGCGATCTGAATAAAAAGCCCGAAACGGATCTGCCTGAGGCGATCCGCTATTTCGACAAAGACGGACGCCCCAAAGTTTCGTATGAAAAAGAAGCCGCGCCTGCTGCCGGCGGGACCGGTGGTAATGGTGGTAACGGCGGTGGGGATGAAGAAGGCGCACGCGATGTCGAGACCCCGAAGCCCGCAACCTACACGCTTAAATTTTACAAATCTTTCAGTGATGGAAAACGCCTTGAAATCACGGAATACACTGGCATTGCGCAAGATTCGGTGGACACGATGGTCGAAAATCCGCCGCCTCCCGCCAACAGTCCGTATATGGTGCGGACGCTGGATGTGACGACGGACCCTGTGACCGGCCTGCAAAACACGACCCTGGCGCAGCTGCGTAGTTTTGATGCGGCCCGCACCTTGCTTTATACCGTGGAGTACAGCCAAGGCCAGGTGGCGCGCGAAGTCAAGCATGATGCCCAAAATGGCGACGTCTACCGCAATTATACGCGTGATGATCAAGGCGCAGTGACGCGCATTGATCTTTACCGCCAGGACATGACCCTTTCGCAAAAAGGCTTAACGCACGCGCTTCTGGCTTCGCATGGGATTAGCGGAGCCGCAAGCGTTCTACAAAATTTGGCCGCGGAGCAGGGATACCTTCCTTATCAGGCTAAGAAATTTTTGCCGGTGACGACCGATTTTTTCCAGCCGGGTGAAGAAAAAGACTCGAAGCCATACCAATCTTGGCGTTACAAAGAAACCAACCCAGGCGGCGATGAAACCTATGTGGACGAAACTCGCGCTTTGCCGAAGGAAGGCAGGGTTGAATCGCAGATCCTCATTTACAGCGGGCATCACGAAGTCAAGCCCGAAGGCACGAAAGAGCTCAAAGAGATTCGCCGCACCGGCAAGACCGCAGAGCTGGGCACAGCGCTCGAAGATGAAATGACGCGGCCGGGCGGAGAATGGTCTGAGAAGGAGAATTATCAGGATGGCAAAATCACGGGCCGCGAACGCACCGTGGCTCACGAGGATGAACAGATTGTACGCCGTACGTTTGGCTATCAAAATGGCCGGGAGGTGCCGCTGACCGCGCTTTTTATCAACCTCAAAACACAGAGTTCGTGGACTTGGGACTATGAGCGTCAGACGACGCGGTTTCAATCGGGGGCTGCGGCGGAAGAAGTTTATTACGGTCTTTTGCCGGTAAAACCGGCAACGCCGGAAGCCCGACAGGCCTATGCGCAGACCCGCTTAAAAGCCAAGGCGCTTGAATTGGAACGCCGTATGGCGGAAGTCAATCTGCCGGCCGGATCTCTGGAAGAGCAGGTGAAGGCAGAGGTTCTGAAAAAAATTCAGCCTGGCATGGATGGCACAGCCATTGAGGCGTTGATTGAGAGCAGTCAAAATGACGCCCTGCAGGCGGCTCTGGCCCGTAAAGCGGTAAGAACGCCGCCGCCTAACCCGCTGCTGTTTGAAGGCCAACCCAACCGCACGTATGTTTTGCAAAGGTCTGCCGGGCAAGATTTAGAATTAAAGGCCGAAGGCCGCAAAACGATTCCGTATAAGGAATACGCGGCGCGTCCTTATCTCATGGTGACTTACGATCTCAGCAATGACAGATTAAAAGCCCTGCTGCCGCAGCTTTCGGCATTGGCAGCCAAAGGCGTACGCGTCGCAATTCTGCGGCCCCAGGCTCCGGTGAACTTGGCACAGCTGGATGAATTTATTCAGAAACAGAAGTTTCCTTCCAATGTCTCGGTTATTTATGATGCTGAAGGCGCTTTCAACAGTGCCATTTCTCTCGCGACCGATCCCTCGACTGGTAAATTAATTCCGCAAATCCGTTTTTATGGCGCTGACGGAGAAGAACGGGTCCTTGATCCGGCCCAGAGTTTGCAGGCCCAGCTTAAAGACCAGAAACTGGAGCCAAAAGCGGAAGTGCCGGCCGTCAAAGTGCCTGCTATCCGCCTTCCTGAAGACATTCGCGGTCTGGCTGATTTTTCAGAAAGTTTGTCTGTGGATCTTCAGCAACCTGAGAGAGTGCGCGCGGCCGGAGAGTTTTTAGTCAAGGCCTGGGAAAATGCGAAAGCAGACAGCGATCTGCGGCGGCGCCTTGTGGAGGCGGGGCTTTCTACCACGACGCCGCTGACCGATAAAAGCTTCAAGATTGGCTTTGAACTGGAAAATGCCGGAGGTACCCAGACCCTGCTTTCCATCGACTATACCCAGACCCGCCAGCGTTTTGAGAACGGAGAAATCAAAACGGACGGAAATACCGTAATCAAGATCGTCAGCCGCAAAATAGGCGATCATGGCCCTGGCAAAGCCGAACCGGCGAGCACTCTTGAGAGCGCTGTTGAAATTTTTACCCATGACCGCGAAGGAGAAGCCGGCGATGAATTGATTCTGCACGACAAAATCCGCGGGCTTTATTACGTCATCCGCCTGGACGGTGGGTTGAGCGCATACACGCATGCTGAAATTCTCGAAAAAATAAAGGTTCAGGCAGCGCCAAAACCGCCCGCGCTCGCCTCATCGTGGCCTGCGGGTTCGTGGGGCGCCCATCTCGATGCTCTTAACGCCCTGCTCAAGCCTCGCGAAGAAATAAAACAGGCCCCTCCCGATCGGGCTTTTTCAACGGATTTCGTGCCCCACGATCTGCAGGTCGAGCTGGGTCAGCAGCTGAATGATCAGGCCGCTGCGCTGGCTTCCGCAAAAGTTCCGAAGCCGGGAGAAACCGTGCAGGCCGAATCGGTTGAAGCTCACGCTCTGCGGCTGGAGCGGCTCGAACGCCAAGCCTGGGTTTTGAGTTACCTTCCCAGCGGTCTTGAATCTTCCATCAAGCAATTTCAAATCCAGCATCGTTCGGATCGCACGAGTGCCAACGAGGCTCTGGAAGAAGTTTTTGATTATCTTTCGAATTCTGATAACTTTGTGGGCAACGCAATGGACACGCTTGCCGGCCATTATGCCAAAGCGCTCGAAGGGCAGAGCGGCAGAATCGCGCCTGCGCTTGATTTAGAATTGCGGCGTCAGGCGGCCCGTCAAACGGCCGTAACGCTGGCGGAAACGCTTTTTTCAACGGGCGTCTATGAAGAAAAAATCCGCTCGGGCGTTGTCGACCGCGCCATTCAAGAATCGGGAGACAACGCCAAACCTGAAGACATTGCAGAGCTGGTTAAACGAAATTTGAAAGCCCTTTCTGAAGATTATCAGAAAAAAGTTTTGACCTATCTCACTGAGATTATCGCGCGTGAGGAAATGCTGAAAAATGTGACCCAGCTTGGGGTTCCCAAGACACCGGGTGCGGGGAAAGCCGCGCCCAGCCTCGCCCCACCGCTGGTGGGCGCGCCCGGCAAAGTGCAGACCCGTGTGTTTGAAACGGCGAATGTCAAAACACGCACTGAAAAAGGCCAGCAGGTCTTCGATGACGCCGAACTCGATGTTGGCGGCAAAAAAGTTTCATTCCGCGAAATGACCCGCAACCGGCCTACGCTGATGGTCACCGGCTCGATCAATCACCCTGAATTTAAAAGCAAAATAGAGGCGCAGCTCAAAAAACTTTGGGAAGATCCTAAGAACAAAGGCCTGCAGGTCTTGATTGTCCAGCCGCGCAGTCCTCATCCTTCCAACGTTTCCGGCACTGAGACCCGCGAGATGCTGGATAAGGATCTGGAAAAGCGCCAGAAAGCAGGGGAGGGATTTACCTTTCCCGTGATTTATGATTCGTCTTGGCAAATCTGGGGTGCTTACGGCCGTCGCGCGGATGAGACGGGTTATGCCTTGCCGAAAATTACTTTTTTTGACGTGGATGGGCGGCCTTTCTCCATTGAACCTGAGAAGTTAGAAGGTGAGGAGTTTTCAAAAATTCTTGAGCGCTCCAAAGAGGAGGCGTTGGCACGTCAGGAAGCTGAAAAAACCGTGGCTGTGGAGGACGCTACCGTGCGTCCTATGTTGAGACACACTGCCGAAAATTCAGAGGCCGTCAAGCGGCTATGGACAGAAACTTACAACCGGCTTAGAGGGCAGCACCCGCCGCGGAGCGTTGCGGAAGAATCGGCCCTGCTTGCACGAGTTGAAACTGAGGTATCCAAAAATCTTTATGCCGACCGCAATTTGACGCGAGTGGATTTCGGACGTCTGACACTTGAAGAGGCCGTCAAAAAGTCAATCGGGTGGCTGAATGAACTGGGGAGCATGAAAGACTACTTCTATTTACAGGGTGTTGAGGACATGAACGCGTATAAACGGCACGTTGATTTTCGCATTCTTGCGGGCGTTGGCGCGAGTATGTTTCCGCCAAGTATCGGGCCGCAGTTCGGCGCCGGAATTGATATCAGCGATATGATTGAAGCCCCTTCCAAAGAACCGAAGGCTGAACTTACGCGCGTACGCATTGAACGTGCGGATGTGAAATACAAATACGCTTTTCTCGGTCACGTGCAAAACATCGTCAACCTTAAACTACGCTATTTTTTGGCCCTGAGGGCGGTGGAAGATTATGAGAAAGCCTATGCCAGTGCCCGAAGGATTGAAGCAGGTTCAGGCATTCTGAAAGGTGCAGATCGTACGCGCGAGCAAGCCCCGCTGGATCAGATGGGCGCGCTCATTGGCTTGCAAAAAGCGCGCCGCACCCTGCGGGATGTGGAAGCGGATATGCGGCACCTGATGGGTATTCCGCCGGGCGTGAAAGTGGGTTTTGACGTGCCGCGTGATTGGCCCGAATTTCAGGCCGATACGGACAAGATGCTGGCGGAGTACGGGCTGAGTCTTGAAAAAATGAAGAAAAATGGTTTTGACATCGGTATGGACGGCCCCACGCCCGGCTTGAACAAAGCCGATTTTGAGAAACTGTTTTCAGTGTTGGAGCCTTTTACGGTTTCACGCATCGCAGGATCCCGCAAGATCCTGGCCGATCAAGGCATGGAGATCGGTGCGAATCCTGCCGCCCTGTTGGCGGCTGCTTACAGAGCCATTGAAATAGGCACCGAAAACGCGGTCACGACCTCCAGGGGTATGCTGCACAGACTGAGGACATTTTCTATCCTCATCCCGATGGGGCTGGGTGTCAGTACCCGTGCCTTTCGCGATGAAAGCGTCAACCCCGCAGCTCTTGCCGCCAACACCATGAAAGAATATGAGTATGTCAGCCTGCTGAAAGAGCAATTGGAACATTTGAAATTCCGCACCGGAGAAGATCTTAAAAACGCCTTAGAAGAATTGAATGCCATTGCCATCCGTCCCGCCGATGTGAACATGGCGGCTTTCAGCCGTGAGCGTGAGGTGTTTCTCCAAGAACTTAAAGAAGCCGGTAAAACGGATGCGCGTTTTAATGCACAGGCGACGCGAGAAGCATTGGCTGCGCAGATCAACGCCATTTACGATGACCCCGATTTCTATAAAAGCATTGACCGCAAACTGCCGCTACTAGCCGACGACCAGGCTCTTTTGGAGCGTGCCCGTTCCGGAGATCCGGCCAAGGCGCTGAAAGACTGGGAAGTGCGGCGTTTGAACCGTGCGCTGATCCTGGAACTTTTTCCTGAAACCCTGCGTCGCACCCTGAACCTGGTAGAAAAAGAAACGCGCGCATTGGCCAATTACCGCTATCACCTGAAGCGGACAGAAGAACAAAGCTCCAAAAGCTATCGCGAACTTTTCGAGGAATACGAAAGCTATCAAGGCATTGTCATTGCGCGCAACGCCGTGCGCGCCCAGATGGAAACACGCGTTAATAACCTGGCTTCGCTGATGACGACGATTAGAGACAAAATCAGCGGTAAAAATGGGCTCGAGGCTCGCTATGGACTCAGCAAAGAGGGCTTTGAACAAATGAAAATCGAGATTGCAAAACTGCGGACAAGCGTGACCCTTGGCCGCATTCCGGAACTTCAGGAAAAAGTGGGCGCGGCTCTGATGCTTTTTGAGGAAGGGACCAAGATTGAGGATGTGGTTACCAAAGGGATTCTCGCGATTGACCGGGATCGCGGCAATCTTCAGCCGGAACACATTATGAGCGGCGAAGAACTTTCCCGCGATCCCAATTTACTGGCCCTGGTCAGACGAGGCATGCAGAACCAACTGCCGGCCGTGACGACCGCAAGTTATGCGGAAGCTCTGGCTCTGCTCGACAAAGCCCTTGGGGATGTCGACCCGGAAATGGGCCGGTTGGTGGCCCAGCGCAACGCGCTTTGGACGCGGTTGATCCTGTATGAACGCAGCGCCGCCAAAGATCCCGAGTTCTGGTTTGAGATTGCTAAAAAAGGGGCCTTGCCCAATCTTTTTCCGAAGCTTAGTGCGCTGCTGGGTTGGGATAAAAATGGGGTGGTGGAAGCTTACCCCGATGAAACGCAGGAACTTTTAGACAAATACAAGGCTCCTGAGAAGGTTCCCGATACCGGTAAGAACGGCAAAAAAATAGCGAGGCCGATGAATCGTCAGGAAGAAGCCAATCTCTATCAGGGAGCTTTGGCCGACCTCAATGACCGTATCGCCAAACTTCGTCC
>CAYMUZ010000173.1:0-4589 GCA_964393875.1 uncultured bacterium
GGCGACGGCCGCGCCTACCGGTGAAATTTCGGCGGCGGTGACAGCACTGCTGAAACTTCAGGAGCAAAATCAAAGGCATACTATTTTCACACGCCTGCGACCCATGCTTGAAGAGGACCGCCAGCCTTTGCTGAAGCCGGGTGACGGAGAACAAGCGATGAAGGTCCTTGGAGACTATTTTCATCAGCCTGAAATAGGAGAGCTGTTAAAAAATCAGGCCTCCACGATGCAAGCCTTAGCACGATTCTATGAACGTGCGATCACTGTGCGCGAAGCTTATGATCGCAATCCACAAGAGGGCATTGCTGAGGCGGCCCAATGGTACGACGAATTTAGTACGTCGGAGGATTTAGGGGATAAATCCCTTGCTTACCGGGATCGATTGCGAGATTTAAGAATCTCCTATGTGGCCCACGTCCAGGGGGATGAGGCGGCCTTGGCTTTGTTGGAGATATTTGTAGCGGAAGACACGCCGCCCAAACCGGAGGAGCCAAAGGGTGCGGAGGTGTCCGGTGCAGCAACAACCGTGACGGACTTTTCTGCAGACCGAGAAGTCGTGCCGGTTTTTGAAAGCCCAGAGATCCTAGAGGCGGCATTCGAAGCGGCAATGGATGCGGGTTATGATTTATCGGGACCCGCTGGTTTTAGTGCAGCCTTGGTGTCAAATCCTGAAGCAAAAACGCTTGAGCAGGCGCTTGCACTATTTTCACAAACCAACGAACTTTACCTGATGCCTCATACGGTTCTCGGTCAAGCGCTACTTTGGGATCAGTTGCAGCGCATCTTCTATTTTTCACAGGCACTGTTTGAGCAGATTGGGGATCAGTATTGGCGGTTGATCGAGTTTTTTAAAGATCCACTTGCCCATTACCAAAGTCTCTTGCAATGGACTGCTGAGCACGTAAAGCCCGAAGCACCCGAGCCTGGAAGAGCCGATGTAGCAGGCTCAGGCACCACCGAAATGCTCTTATCGGGCATAACGACGAATGCTGAAAAAGAAACAGCGCCGGATGGCAGTGATGCCGGGGGTGTCGGGTTGAAAGAGGATACTGTTTCAAGAAGTACGGCTGAGAATGAGGGGACGATCCGGTTGGCGGAGGTTGTGCCCGAAGTCACTCCAGCGGCTTCCGCGCCTGTGCCCGAGGCCAAGAAACCGGCCGAGCCTTCGGTTGCGGACAAGGTCAAAGCGCAACTTTCCGAAGTTTTCGACATCGCTAAATTTGGTTTCTCGACGCGGTTTTTGCCCAATTTTATTTCAGCCGGAAGTGAAACCAACCCGCAGGCCGATCCAGACGATCCTAAAACTGCGACACTTCAAAGCCTGATTGTCGATACGCGGGATTCGGAGCGCCCTGGTTTTAGCCGTCTGCGAATTGATGTTTCTGAAGGGCAGAGTGATTTTCACGTGCTAATTCCTGATCCGTTGACAACGGGGGATCCTGAGATAGTAAGGCAAAGAAGATATCAGATTCAATACACGGCGGTTGACCTTGAAGATGAGCTGGATAGGGACAGGGCGCTTTTGTCCCTGCGTCAAAATTCAATGCAGATGACAAGGCCGGACCCCCCGGCCTTGTCAGAAGTTCTGAATCATCTGCGTTCGGCTCACCAGCTGCTTCAAAAAAAGATTGCGGACCGGGGCGGGCCTCAAGAACGCCTCGAAGCTTTAAAGCAGGCCGGTGATGCTGTGATGGTTGAAGCGGGCATAGAAAACATCCGGACCCTCATGAAGCACCAGCTTGAAATTTATGCAGCCGTGGGGGGGGCTTTGCGTGTGATTAAAGCGAACCCCGCATTGGATGGCGCGCGCTATGGCGAAATCATAGCGGAGTTGAAAAAAGATTGCGCCGGAGTGCCGCCCCTGCAAGCCCTGATTGAAGAGTATGCAACGCCCGCTATGATGCATACGCTTGAGACGCAGTACTATCGGCAAATCGTGGAGCTTTTGAGCGGAATTTCCCACCGCCTCAGTGATTTGGATACGTGGCCCTACGCCCGCCAGATTCCCCCGGAGGTTTTGAGCGCCGTGTACTACGATGCCCGCCGCCTGGGTATGATTGATTTTTTGGAACCGGTTTTGACTGAACTGGAGTCCAGAGCGGCCGGCGACCGGAAAATGGAACCTTCCTCGTATGACCGGGCCGTCGCGGCCATTGAAAACACCGTTCATCTTACTTCCGAAGAGCGAATTACTTTTTTCTTTAAAACGCGCATCCGGTTGTTCCGCAGTGCTCAGATGAGCATGGCCCCCGTGTGGCATTTGGGAACTCTGCTGATCGATAAGCAGGGTGCTCCGGACCGGTTTATCCCGGGTGGCGGCGGCCATATCAGCTACAACACTTTTGGACAGCGGGTAGAACCCAGCCGTGTGCAGGAATGGTATGACGAAAAGAAGCATCAAGCGGTGGTGTTGGTTTATCCCTCCTACGGGATGATGCCGCACAGCGCCCAAGTGAGTATGTTTATCGCGGCCGTGAACGGTCTCAAGGCCGTTCTGCCTCCCGGTGCGGAAATTATGCTCGGCAGTGCGGGAATCCACGGCGAAATGAAAGTCTGGAAATTGCGTAAGGGCGGTAGGGAGGGTTGGGATAGAGCCTTTATCGCCATTGAATACGAACGCGCACGTTTTCACAGCTTGGAAAAAGCGTTGGACAGTATCGTGAGCCCACAGCCCGTCAAAGCAGCGAGGAGAACGGATTTTTTGGGTGTGATGAAAAAACGGGGGGCGGCGGATGAGAGTGCCGAACGGGTTGCTCTTGTCCAAGCCCATTGGGTTGAAGCCCAGATGTTTTGGCAAACTCTGGAGAGAACCCTAAATATGATTTACGGCACTACGATTCAGACCGCCGTGATGCCCGGCCTGCGCCGCACTTTTGGCAGCCGGGTCACAGCCATGCAGGCTTTGGTCGGTAAGTCCGGAAAAATTAATACTCTGATTGAGATGAAATCGGCCTTGGCGCTTGAACTCGCGCTTGATTCGGGTGAAATCCTTCTCGCTCAAAAATTTCCCTTTGACCGGTTTTTTCAGCCCGTTGGAATTCCCGGGCTGGCCGAAGGGGAAATCAAAATCGAGGCTCCTGCGGTATCAAAAAAAAATCATGTGGGACTGCAGGAGCCGCCACAGGATATATCCGATTATAAACGGGCTCTCGCGGATCAATACCTTCATGCCTCGCGCCCTGGTTTGGTCCCGAATCAAATTTTTTCAGGGGTCCTCCATGCTTCGGTTTCGGAGGGGCAGGTTGCGTCCGCGCCGGAGTCAGTGGTGGTGGTCGATAGTTCGGGTTTCTCCGGATCTGCTTTCGAATTTTTAACCGAAAGTGTTTTATTCCCCCGCGATGAAATTCACCCGCTGCTGCCAGATCCGCTTTTGATGGACAATCCCGCGATTGTTTCCGCGCACGCCTATGAAATTAGTTATAGGGCTGTCGATTGGTATGAAGCCCTTGATGCACAGCCCGGCATTGCCCTGCTTGAAGAAAAAACACGGGAATCTGCGCAATGGGGTTTGACGCTCTCGTCCCAAGTTTGGCTCGATAAGATTAAGACCCAGATGCTTCCACTTTTGGAACAGACGCTGGAAGCCCGGAATGCGCAGGGGCTCTCCGCCCATGAGAGGCTCTCGGCGGCGGCCGCCGCAGACTCCGCAGGGGTCGAACCGGCGCTTGAAACGCTGCAGGTGAACCGGCACAAACAACTTGAAATTTTAGAAGGGCTCTTACGGGTTGAAACAACCCTGAGCGGTTTTGAGCCGGAAAGCTTTGGTGCGGCTGCCGCTAAAATCCGGCAAATCGTTGAACCGCTGATGGGTATCTTTCAGGCTCAGGGATATCCGGCCTGGGCCGTACGAGTTGAGATGTTCTTGCGGTATTTTGATAAAAAGGATAGTGGTGATATCACTAAACTTTATGCGCGCACGGAAGCTTTTATGGAGGTTTTGCAGAAAGAAGTGCGTAGTCCGGCAAAATTCTTATATCCAGAAAAAGTTTCGCGCAGAGTTTTAAACCAGTTTTACTATGACGCCGTTCGTCTGGCGACGTGGGAAGAACTGGTCCGTCTAAAATCAGTCGCAGCCCAGGCCCTTTCTGAGCCGGAGCGGCAGACACTGATTGCTCATTTTTCAGCTTTGAGCCGGATGGTGCTCAAGCTTGAGCAGGAGGCGGCTTTCACGCAGATGGTGACCGCCCGCGCAGTTCCGCGGACCGAGCGGCAAGATCTTCACGCATTGATTCCCTGGACGATGGGCAGTCTCTACCTGAACGAAATAAATCGGCCCGTGCGGTGGGTGGCGGGAGGGGGCACCCAATCAAGCGAGGGAAATCTCGCCGTGCAGTTCTCAGCGGATCGAATTTTTGAAGTTCAGCAGCACAGCGGAGCTCGGAAGGTCGTTTTGGTCTACCCCACACTGTCGGGAACGCCTTCGGGCAATCAGATCCGGCTGTTTTATCAGGATCTCGAACATCTGCGTAGGAGTCTGCCTGCTGAAACGGAAGTGTGGATGGGCTCAGCCCTGCCAGATGGACATGTCGTTTTTTATGACCCTCACTCAAAAGCTCCCGGCGACCCGAATTGGCGGGAAGGGCTCTTTC
>CAYMUZ010000174.1:0-5757 GCA_964393875.1 uncultured bacterium
GTTTGGTCTACGCCTGGAAAAAACAAGCGTTGGAGTGGGAATAAGGTGGCATTAGCTCCAAATACTGCGCAGGTGGATGACGGCCTCAAGAGCGAGCTGGCTAAAAAAGGCGTTGTGGTCACCACGCTGAATCAACTCTACAACTGGGGCCGCCGCTCTTCGATCTGGCCCATGCAGTTTGGCTTAGCCTGCTGCGCCATTGAAATGATCGCCACCGCGTGCGCTCGCTACGACATCGCCCGATTCGGAGCCGAATTGTTTCGGCCCTCTCCTCGTCAAGCGGATCTGATGATTGTCGCCGGCACTGTCACGAAAAAAATGGCCCCCCAGGTCGTCCGTCTCTACAATCAAATGGCCGAGCCTAAATATGTTATTACCATGGGTGCCTGTTCTATTTCCGGGGGCCCTTTCATTGACGGCTACAATGTTCTGCGCGGCATTGACCGCTATATTCCTGTAGATGTGCATCTGCCCGGCTGTCCGCCACGTCCGGAGGCCCTGCTGTACGGCTTGATGACGCTGCAAAAAAAGATTGATTCCCAGGAGATTGAAACTGCCGAGTGGTACCAGAAGGGACTCAAGCGCGAGTATCCGATTCCAGAATTCGGCCCACACGGTCTCATTCCGAAGTTCAACCCCGAGGTTTGGCAGCCTCGTGAAAACGATTTGCGTAAAGAACGCTACGGACAACCGGTTCTCATCGGGAAGAAAACCAAAGCGCCTAATCTCGATGCTGTGGCCGCTGCACCGGCCACGTCAAAACCTGCGGGTCCCCCTGCAGATTCTGGAAAAGTTTGATGGACACAGAGAAAGTTAAAGCCGATATTCAAAATGCTGTCGGCGACGTTCCGTTGAAGACCGTCCGCAACAGCGTACTGATAGAAAACCCTCAGGATCTTCTTAAAATCGCACGGTTTTTGAAAGAAGACGCCGCTTATCGGCTTGACTACCTTTCATCACTGACCGCCTCCGATTTTCTCGAATATCTGGAAACGATTTACCATCTGTACTCCGTCGAAAAGAAAACCGGTCCCGTGACTTTACGTGTGCGCGTACCGCGAGCAAGTCCCATCATTCCCTCACTTGTATCGATTTACCGCGGCGCCGAATTTCAGGAACGCGACAATTCTGATTTGTTTGGCATCGTTTATGACGGTCACCCCGACCCGCGCCGCATCATGATGTGGGAAGGCTTTGAGGGTTTCCCGATGCGCAAAGATTATGTGCAGGAGGATTCAGAAACCCTGGAAATGCAAGATGTTGAATGGCTTGAAAACCATGGGATCTCCGTGTCTGAGGCCGTGAAGCTCAAGGCGGAGGAGCTTAAAAAGCTTGGACAGCGCGCCGTGGCAAAAATCGTCAAACCCGAGATCGCATAGCCCCATGCCTGAACCCACCCTGCAAAAAACGTTCGAGCTCCGAGACCCAATGCAAGCCGGGATTGACACCCAAACCATGGAAGTCAACATTGGGCCCCAACATCCTTCCACACACGGTGTCTTTCGCATGAATGTGATTTTAGACGGCGAAGTCATCGTAGCACTCAAACCCGTCATGGGCTATCTGCATCGCAACCACGAACAAATTGCTGAAAACATGTCTTACGCGGCGTCCATGCCCTACACCGATCGACTCGATTACTTCAACTCCATGTCCAATAACATGGGCTATGCTCTTACCATCGAAAAGCTTGCTGCCATCGAGGTGCCGGAACGTGCGGAATATATCCGCGTGGTGATGGCTGAAATGACACGCCTGGTGAACCATATTGCTGTCATTGGTTTTTTACTCAACGATCTCGGCGCCTTTTTCACACCGGTGCTATACGCCTTTCGCGAACGTGAGAAGATTTTGGATATTTTCGAGGAAATTTCTGGCTCTCGCATGATGTGCAACTATCTGCGTTTTGGCGGCGTCAAACGAGATCTTTCACCGATTATTCTGGAGCGCATTCGCGGGGCCGTGCGCAGTTTCCCTCAATTCCTTGAAGAATTTGAAACCCTTCTGACTAAAAATGAAATTCTTTGCATGCGCTGCCAAAACGTCGGCGTGCTCAAACCCGAGCTGGCCGTCAATGCCAGTATCAGCGGCCCGATGCTGCGGGCCTCCGGGGTCAACTATGACATTCGTAAAGTTGACGCCTACTCGATTTACGATCGCTTCAACTTCAAGGTCCCCCTGGGTCCCAAGGGCGACGTCTACGACCGTTACTATGTGCGTATTCTCGAAATGCGCGAGAGCCTTAAAATTCTTGAGCAGGCTTTGAAAGATATTCCCGAAGGCGAAATCATATCTAAAAAAATGGTCCCCTTCCTGAAATCACCGCGTAATTTCAAACCACCGGTCGGCGAAGCCTACGCACGCGTAGAATCTCCAAAGGGAGAGCTTGGTTTCTATGTCGTAAGCGACGGAACCCCGCAGCCCTGGCGCTACCATGTGCGTGCTCCCTCGTTCATTAACCTCACTATTCTGGAAGATATGTGCCTGGGGCAAAAAGTCGCCGATGCCATTATCATTTTGGGCAGCGTCGACATTGTGCTCGGAGAGGTAGATCGATAATGTTTTTTGGCAGCGGCGTACTCAAAGGCATGATGGTCACCCTGCGCAGCTTTGTGGCTTCGTATTTCAAGGGCCCGGACGAAGGCGGCATTTTTACCGTTGAGTACCCTGAACAGAGACTTCCTGAAAAAGAGAACTTTCGCAATTTCCCCTTTTTAGTCTATGACAATACGCCTGAGAATTTGCGCTGCGTCGCTTGTGACATTTGCGCCAAAGAATGCCCGCCCAAGTGCATTTACATCGTCCGCGAGTTCGATAAGGAGGGCAAGCCGCTTAAAAAGCCTGCGGTCTTCAATATCGACCACACGATCTGTATGAATTGCGGCATTTGCGAAGAGGCCTGCCCTTTTGACGCCATTTACATGGATCACAACTTTGAAATTGCCAGTGCGGAGCGAAATGAAACATTGTTATTCCGCAAGGAACAGCTCTTAAAACCCAATGAACATTTTCAAAAAATAAGGCCGACGGATGCTCGCGCAGTCGATGAACGCCGCGCCGCTGCCGAGGCCAAGAAAAAAGCCGCAGAGGCTGTGACCGCGCAAAAAGCGGCCGCTCCCAAACCACCGGTCACAGAATCACCCAAGACAACCTAATGGAAAACTTCGATCAAATTTTTGTTTTCGTCAAACATGCGATTTTAAATTTCGCAGCCACCTTCCTGCCGTCGTGGGCCATCACGGTTCTTTCGGTCGCCATCAGCATCAAGGCCATTGCCCTGCTTGGTCCGGTGACTATGATGTATCTCACCTTGCTTGAGCGTAAGGTGGTCGGCCGCATGCAGAATCGAATCGGCCCTAATCGCGTCGGTCGCTGGGGGCTTTTGCAGCCGCTGGCGGATGGGGTCAAAATGCTCACCAAAGAAGACATCGTTCCCGAGCACGCGGATCGCCTGCTTCATTTACTCGCGCCTTTGGCCATTGTGGTGCCGGCGCTGCTGGTCTTTGCCGTCATTCCCTTCGGACGCAACATGGCCGCCGTCGATCTTTCGGTAGGCGTCCTCTTTTTTCTAGCCGTATCCTCGACAACCACGATTGCTATTTTCATGGCCAGCTGGGCTTCGCGAAACAAGTACGCACTGCTTGGCGGAATGCGTGCCGCCGCACAGATGATCTCGTACGAAATTCCCATGGTGATGTCCGCAGTGCCCGTGCTGCTCGCAAGTCAGAGCCTTTCAACTCGAGCCATCGTGGAAGCACAGGCCGGTTTCGGCTGGTTTGTTTTTACCCCTTGGGGTTTTGTCGCTTTTGTCATTTTCTTTCTTTGCGGCGTCGCGGAATGTAACCGCTCTCCATTCGATCTGCCGGAAGCGGAGTCCGAAATTATTGCCGGATTCCATACCGAGTACAGCGGCATGAAGTTCGCGCTTTTTTACATGGCCGAGTTCATGAACTCTTTCACCATTTCAGCGCTGACCACCACCCTTTTTCTGGGCGGTTGGCAGGGGCCGTTCTTGCCCTCATGGCTTTGGTTCTTCATCAAAACGTACGCCCTTATCTTTATCATGCTTTGGTTTCGGGGAACCCTTCCTCGCTTTCGCGTAGACCAAATGATGAATCTCGCCTGGAAATTTTTACTTCCTCTCAGCATGGTGAATCTGCTGGTGGCGGCGTTCTGGCTTCTGAGTAATCGTCCGCTGGGTTTGGGGGTTTCGATTTCTGTGCTGTGGTTTACTTGGTGGATTCTCGTCCGCCTGAATCAGGAGTATTTGCCAGAGAAACGTATCTATCGGTTTGGCGATTAGTTTGTCGCCTCTGTAACCCGGAGAATTCATGAGTCAACTTCTCTTTGTCGCAAAAGCAGGTGTTTATGGCACGATGGCGGTGTGTGTGATTTCTGCACTGCTGGCTGTGACGGCAAAAAATCTTTTTCGGGCCGCATTGGCGTTAACCGGTGTTCTGCTTGGCATTGCCGGTATTTACATTTCACTTCACGCAGAGTTTTTGGCGATGACCCAGGTGCTCATTTATGTCGGCGCCGTGATGACGCTCGTCATTTTCGCCGTCATGCTGACGGAGCGGTTCGGAGATACATCCATACGGCAGATGAATTCGCAGGGAATCGGTGCCTGGCTTGGCGGACTGGCGCTCTTTAGCCTGTTGACACGTGTCATGCTTACAACGCCCTGGCCGATCAAGGCAGAACGGCTGATCCAGGCCTCCGCGGTCTCAACCGAAAAACTCGGTGAGGCCCTGCTTGGCCCCTATGTGTTTCCTTTTGAAATTTTGTCTGTCGTCTTGATCGCCGCATTGATCGGCGCCATTATTGTGGCCCGGAAGGACGATAACGCATGATTATTCCTCTTCAACATTTTCTTATTTTTTCTTCAGCTATTTTTGTCATTGGACTGGTGGGCGCGCTCACCCGGCGCAATACTATCGGTATTCTGATGTCCATTGAACTGATGCTCAATGCCGTCAACGTCAATCTTGTGGCTTTTTCAAGGGCAACAGCGCTTCAGCCGGAAACCGGTCAGGTGTTCGCTATTTTTGTGATCGCACTTGCCGCTGCCGCAGTTGCTGTGGGCCTAGCGATTGTGATTGCGCTTTATCGTGTCAAGAAAACAATTTTTTCGGATCAAATGAATCTCTTAAAGTGGTAAATTCATGTGTCATTGCCATGACGAATAAAGTGAGCCGTTAATGGAAAAATATATTTGGCTTATTCCTGTTTTGCCGCTCGGCTCATTCGTCCTCAATATTTTTTTCGGCAAAAAAACGGGGGCGAACGCCGGCTGGATTGCTTCCGGCACCAGTGCCGCCGCCTGCCTGATTGCACTTTGCCTCATCTCAAAAGTCATCCTGCACGGAACCCTGGCGGCCTCTTTCCCCTGGCTGCTGGTCAGCGGAAACTATCTGCGTTTTGGATACCTGCTCGATCCCGTCGCTGCGATATTACTTTTTGTGGTCACTGTCATCGGTACATTGATCCAGATTTATTCCATAGGCTACATGCATGGGGATCCCCGTTACCCAAGGTTTTTTGCTTACGTCTCCCTTTTTATGGCGGCCATGATCACCCTGGTCATCTCAGATAATTATTTGCTCTTTTTCATGTCGTGGGAAGTGATGGGGCTCTGCTCCTACCTCCTGATTGGGTTTTGGTTTGAGAAAAATTCAGCGGCAGATGCCAGCCGTAAAGCTTTTTTAACCACCCGCATCGGAGACATCGGTTTTTTTCTCGGTATCCTGACATTGG
>CAYMUZ010000175.1:0-15402 GCA_964393875.1 uncultured bacterium
CGCCAATCATTTCTATCTCTGGTCCACAGAGATAGAAATTCTCTCCGGTAAATGGGATGAGGGGGATTATGGTAAGAGAGGAAGCCAGCGTGAAGCGCTGGAAACAAGAATTTGTTGTTTGTTGTTTGAAATGACTTTGCAGATTCCCGGGCGGTGGATCAATTGAATAGCAGGTACTTCCAAAGCCGATTGGAATTTCAACAAGCTTTTTGAAAGATATTCATCGGATAGTTTTGTTTCAATTAAAAGGAAAGGCTCATTTTTCTGGGAAATGAGGAAGTCCGCTTCTTCTTTTTCTTTATTCCTCAGATAGTGAAGATTGAAATCACCCAATCCAAGGTCATTCCAATTTGAAACTGCCCGTAGGAGTTCTAGGGCGACCATGTTTTCAAAACGAGCTGCTTCTGAGGTGATGTCGGCATAATCAAATAAATAGAGTTTTCTTTCTTTTGTAATTGCGCGTGAAATTTTTTTAGTCCAGGGCTTTATAAGAAAAGCGAGATAAAAGGATTCGAATGTTTTAATCCATTTTTGGGCGGTGGTGGGGGAAATTTGAAGATTTCGGGAAAGGCTTGCGAGCGAGAGAGGGCTGCCTACGCGAGAGGGCAAAAGAGAAAAAAGCACCTCGACCTCGTCAATACTTTTGATCTCAGTCATGTTACGGATATCTTCACGGACAAGCTGTTGGCGATAGTTAATAGACCATCGGCGATAGATAGTTTCATCGTCTGATAAATAAGGCTCGGGATAACCGCTTAGATGGAATAACTGCTGCCAAATCTTTTCATTTTTCGGATCTTCCTTGATGAATTGCAGCGGATTATTAAAAAACTCTTTGAAAGCAAGTCTTCGATTTGCGAGTTCCCCGAGCGTGAGCGGCCATAAATTGAAATGGAAATATCTCCCTGCCAGCGAATCACCACCTTTTTGGAATACGTTTAAACGGCCGCTACCCAGAATAAGAAATCGGTATCGATCAGAAAATTGATCATAGATTCCCTTGAGATAGTTTTTCCATTTTCTATATTTATGAATTTCATCAAAAATGACTAGCGGGGGGGTATCATCTCTGCGCTGGATATTTTCAAAAAACGTGGGTTCCTCAATCAGTTTTTTTTTATTCGTGACTAAGTCCCAATTGAAGTAAGTGGAATTTGAGAATTGAGCTGCGATTTGTTTGGAGAGCGTGGTTTTGCCTGATTGTCTTGGACCTGATAAAAAGACCATCGATTTGGTGCTGGCTAGATCTTTCCAGATGTCTAGATAGAGATCACGATTAATCATGTGACAATACTACATGGCCATGGAATAAAGTCAAGACTATATTCCCTAGCTGTGTAATATAGTCAGACCGGCAATCTGCAGACGTTTATTTGGTAAATTAGGGTTCAACATTGCGTAACTCATGCGGAATGAAAGAGTTAACTATACAGAAATATAATATTAGCAATAGTTCAAATCCCCTTGAGGCCACTATCCCTAAAGGGGGCTATGTTGGCTCTTTAAGTTGGTGATCAAGAATGTGCCGAGTGGAGATAAGCCGGACTTCGAGTTTCTTAAAGCGGTGTGTGTAGGGCCTATCGACCTTTGGACTGACAAGCCAATTAATTCCCTGAGGGTAAAGCTTCCTGAAGACTTCTAGATTTTTTTCATTGAATCTGCTCGGATCCATTTTACATTCAAGCGTGTCAACGCTAGCTCGATAAGAGGGGAAGCACAAAATCAATCTCGTGCCCGCTTTTGTTGCGCCAATAATGGATTTTGCTTGCGATTCCGGAAGAGCGTAAAGTGTCTAAGACCAAATGCTCCCACAGAGGTCCACGGTCTTCATCTCTCCGGTTATTCCACCATAGCGAGTCTTGCAGATGTAACAGGGGCGGGGCTCACTCAGTTCTACGCCGGGCGATGAGTCGGTAGGAAGCTGCTTCGGTGCTTCAAAGATTGCGGCCTGACGGGCCCCTCGCGGATACCGGTGTTTTGCCGTGCCGTGCGCTCGTCCAGTTTGCGCCTTTCACGCCGCAGCTTTCGCGCGGCTCGCGCGGTTTTTCGGTGTTCTTCGATGGTGGGGTGCGCCAAACTACCCGCCGCTTTCATCAGCGAAATACGGTCTTGGGCGCTCAGGGGAGCAATCGCCGCTGGGGTGCTGGCGAGCAGATCCATCACGCGAAGATAGTTTTTTAAATCGGCTGGTGAAACAGGGGAATCGCTTGTCATAACACGGCATTATGCCTGAAAAATAAATTCCACGGTATCGTTTCTTGGGCTGTGTTGATATGATAGATTGTGGTTAAAAAAGAGGGCGTTTGTCGTTTTTGACAGGGCGACCGGCGGGTCGGCGCTACGAGAATAGAAATACAGTGAAATCACCAATGCGGCAGACTTCAAATGAGACAAAGGGCCAGATTGAGACGAAGGGGCTGGAACTCCACCGTGTTCCTTTTTTTTCCTTCTTGAAATGGTTTTTAATTTCGTCGGTCGCAGCTATTTTGGCTGGCAGTGCTTCGGCGGGGTTTCTATATCTGCTTCAGCAGGCGACCCAGTGGCGTGAAGCGCACATGGCGATCATTGCTTTTTTGCCGGTCTGTGGACTGTTCGTCGGGTTGCTTTATGAACACTGCGGTCAGAGCGTTGAAGCGGGCAATCATCTGCTCATTGATGAGATCCACGATCCGAAAGCGGTGGTGCCGCTGCGTATGGCGCCTCTCATTTTAATCGGGACGATTCTAACGCATCTTTTTGGCGGATCGGCCGGCCGGGAAGGTACAGCTGTGCAAATGGGTGGTGCGTTGGCCGATCAGCTCAGTAAACCTTTGCGATTGTCGCCTGCCGATCGGCGGATTTTACTTATGGCAGGCATCAGCGCCGGGTTTTCCTCCGTTTTTGGCACGCCGCTGGCCGGAACTGTTTTTGGGCTTGAAGTACTGGCGATTGGCCGACTCCGCTACGAGGCTATTTTCCCGTGTCTTATTGCATCCGTTTTTGCGCATGAGGTCACGCTGGCCTGGGGGATTCACCATTCGGTGTACTCCATTCCAGTGATCCCGCCCTTTATTCTATCCGTCTTTCTTGCGGTGGGGGTGGCGAGTATTTTTTTTGGATTGACCGGGGCTCTTTTTGCCAAAGCGACGCATCGATTAACCACCTTATTCAAGACGTGGATAAGCTACGCTCCCTTGCGTCCGGTTGTAGGCGGGGTCTTTGTTGCGCTTGCGGTTTTTTTTCTTAAAACGACCAAGTATATCGGGCTCGGACTTCCGACGATCGCGGATGCTTTTGTGGGCCCGCTGGCTCCGTGGGATTGCGTGCTCAAGTTTTTATTCACCGTGGTGACGTTGGGTGCCGGATTTAAAGGCGGGGAAGTGACCCCGCTTTTTTTTATAGGTGCAGCACTGGGGAATGCCTTGAGCTATTTACTGCCGCTGCCGCCTGCTTTTTTGGCGGGTATTGGTTTTGTCGCTGTCTTTGCCGGTGCTGCAAATACGCCCCTAGCCGGTACTTTCATGGCGATGGAGCTCTTTGGTCCTGGGATGGGAATTTATGCGGCCATTGGCTGCGTCATCAGTTATGTGTTTTCTGGCCACGCGGGCATTTACCCTACCCAAAAGAAAGAACACGTAAAGATCTAGCACCCGCACTTGTGCGCGGGTACTGTGCTTCCGACGCCAGGGAAGCATCGGTAAGCAGCTAGCACCCGCACTTGTGCGCGGGTACCGTGCGGATGCTACCCGTCTAGCCAATCCTATCCATTTGATAATCCAACACTTATCAGCTATAATCCTTATAGTAAATTAGTTTAAAAAGCTTGATAAACAAGCACTGTCAGACCGTGACGATGAGGACCTCAAGTCCTTGCAAGTGTGGCGAATCTATGGAGGTTCGTCCTCGAAAGATAACGGTTATGCAAGTAAATCGCCTGGTGTTTTTCAAAGGCCTTTGCGTAGGTTTGGTTATTTGCCTGTGCATGGCTCAGCCATTTGACGTTTGCGTGGCATCAGCCGATTTGGTGACGCCGCCGACTTCAAAATCGTCAATACTCGTACCGTCTTTAGCCTTTCAAAATCTCGATCAGTTTACGGTTCCAGAATCGGTCGGTTTCGTCAAAAAAATTCATTCTGGTAATTCTGGCCGCCTCATTATTTTGATTGAGGACGCCCACGCCAATCTTAGCGTCCAGCACGCAATAGCCAAACTTTTGCGCTACCTCAACCAGATCTATGCGGTGCGCTGGGTGGCTCTTGAGGGGGCGCACGGGGAGCTCAACACACACTTACTCAACGGATTTGCGGATGCCGGTGCTCGACACGATGTGGCTGGTTACTTCCTCAGAAAAGGCCGCATTGGCGGGCCCGAGTACTGGGCCTGGCGCGCTCAGCCCGACGTGCACCTTTTTGGAGCTGAAGACAGAGCACTTTATGAAGAAAATGTGCAGTCGTATCTGAAAGCGCTAAGCGTCTCTGCGGAAGCGCGTGACCAACTCGAGCTTCTGTGTACCATGCTTGAAGATGCGTCCCGCTACATTTTTTCTGAAGCCTGGAGAAAATTTAGAGTGTCTCAGTTCCTGTTTACTTCCGGTCAAAATAGTCTCGCCAAGTATCTGTCCGATCTTGCTTTGACGGCCGAAGCGCTTGGTCTGCCGCTCGATTCCTATCCTCTCATGCAGTCGCTCTACGCCGCAAGTTCTCAAAAGGCCGTATTGTCCTTTACCGCCAATGAAAAAACGATCGACGACCAAATTGACAAAATGAAACTGTCTATTGCCAAAGACCGTGTGACTGTTTTTCTAACCAATGCGGCGCAATACAGAATGAAGAAAATTCCGCAGGGGGAGTACTACGGATACCTCGCGGATGAAATTACACGGCGTTATGCCGGAACCGCTATTGCGGAAACCGAGCAATTCCTGGTCAATCATTTTCGCTTTTCTCACGCCTGTGCCCATTTGGGGGCGGGATGGCGTGAGTCTTTGTCGGAGATTGAAAGAGCGCTGAAAGGGGTTGCCGTATTTACACCGGATGAGAAAGAATTAGACTCTTTGCTGGCGATTCAAGAATTATTGACGCATCTCTATGAGCTGCGTCTGACGCGGCCCGAGGCAGATTATTTTTTTGACAACCACAGTTTGTTTAGTTCCGCCACGTTTGTGAAACGGGTGCCGTCATTGTTGGCCAAATACAAGGTTGATACGGGGCTTCCGCCGCGGCTGGCCGTCGTGGACCGCGATTTGCCAAAACTGGAGCATTTCTATAAACAGACCATGGCGCGTGATCGCAAGCTAGTCGAACAAGCTACAGACCTGATGGCGTCTCAAAAACAGACTGTGATTGCGCTTGTGAGTGGGGGATTTCACACGGCGGGAATAGAACGGTTTCTTGAAGACCGTCATGACTCTTATGTCGTTATTCTGCCCGCCGCCGCCGCGTCCGAAACAGAGCGCGACACCCGGCGTCATGAGGAAGCTCTTCGCAAAATACCTTTATCGCTGGATCGTCTCTTGAGCAACACTTATCGGGCAAAAACTTTTTCATTGCAAGTCGGTGCGCCCTTAAGTCACCTGGCCGCGCCGCTGCTCACACCGATGATTGGAAACGAACAGGAAATGATGCAATCCAAACAGTCACCCCCATTGCTCACGGCACTGCGGCTATTGTTTGTGCTAGGCCGGCTTCGCCAGCCGCAGAGGGATTGGGCCACTCAGGCTTATCCGGCAGCCGAAAAAGTAGGTCCTCCGGCATTTTTAGAATTTGTGCAGGCCGAGGCAGACGTGCCGCAGGGCGCCGCACTGAAGATGACCCTTGCGGGAGACCCGGTCTTACTCAATACCATTCCCAATTATCCCAAAACTGCTTTTGCCTGGACTCCTGGAACCGCACGGCCGTCACAGCTACCGGGCTTTCGCAAGCCTGCGGATGCAATCATCCGCTTTCGCAGCGGTTATTTGTCGTTCTTTAGCGGGGTGGATCCGTCCACATTGTCGCTACTCGATTACGATCCGGAAAAATCAAGCACACGGCATGTTATCCCTAAAGCTGCACGGACAGTTTCCATGCCCGGAACCATGACGGAAGCTGCGGATACACTCGCACGGTTGAACGCCAATCCTATGGCTTCAGTGGGGTCAGCGCTTTTTCTGGGCCCCTTGGGAGCCGCATCTCGGAAAGCCGATCCCGTCATCATTGCCGGTTTTAAACCCGCCGAATCAGCTGCCATGCTGCAAGCCACGCTCAGCGGTGCACAAATGGGTGTGGCCGTCATCGACCATCTTAAATGGCTGGATCCGCTTCGTAATCTTGCAGCCTATGCCATGCCGTTAGGCTTGTTGAATCTAACCGCAGAACCGTCAGGGGGATCTGTACCCAGGTGGTTTGCCGAAGATAAGGCGATTTCACTTGCCGTGGCGGCCAATCTGCTGTGGAAGTCGCAAAATGGAACGGGCTATTTGCAATCGCTCTACGAATCGGACTCTGCGGTGCGTGAGGGGATACGCATTACTCGTGATTGGCTGAGAGGCACACCGCAGGCGTCCCAAAAACCTCCACACGAATCGGGAGGTATTAAGACGGACGATACGCCTCTGACCCCCGAAGCTGCAGAGGGACTTAAAAAAAGAATGGCGGTAGACTGGAATTATTTTCGTGTTTTAACAGCCCCTCGCGAAATTTCTGTCGGGCATTTCCGGTTACCCGCTGCGGATGCCGACGCCTCTTTGAGCGAAGAAAGCTCTCGTTTAAACAGTTTGTCATCGATCGGTGGCTATCTTCGAGCGATTTTAGCTTCGGAGCGTCTTGGAAGTGCTGCCGGGGGTGCGAGTCCGCAGGAAGCAGGCGCGCGTATGCGGGATCTTGTTTTAGAACTTCAAAGACTGCCGCGTTATCGCGGTTTTTTCTTCCATTCCTACGGTGCTGCTGCCTCAGCGCCCGGAGCGTCGTATCAAGTGACTGAAAAGGAAGTATTTTTTGCAGATAACAAATGGATTGAATCCGGGTTAAAAATGGTCTTGGTGGCCGCACATAGTTTTGAGCACACTTTCGGATTGGCTCCTGAAACAGCCGCCGCTATCCAACAAATCCTCAATGGCATGAATTTTCGAGAAGTTTTTTATGACAAAAACTCTCACGTGTTTTACCGTTCGATACAGATTGCCTCCGGCGGCAAAGTCACGCCGTCGACCCCCTACGAAGATTCTCTTAGCGGTGGCGCACGCCAGCATTTTATCTCAGAAATAGGGCGCATGGGAACGCCCGAAGGTCGCGCTTTTCTTGAACGCGCTGCGGGCAGACACGCCAGTGCCGACAATTTTTCGAGCGACGATCTTGAAGATCGGCTTATGCCCTCCATTGACCTTGACGAGGTGCGGAATTTTCCAGACGCACTTGGCCTCGCCTTGCCGGCTGCCGATAAAACGGATCAAGACAAGACGCCCTCCTCAGCCGTGGCTTCTTCCACCCGCTGATTGCAAAAAAATTCATAGGGCTTCGTGATATAATTCAAGCCGTCATGAAAAATATTCGTATGGCCATCGCACAGATGAACCCCATCGTGGGGGATTACGCTGCCAATACGGCTCGGATACTGCAATGGGTCCGTGCCGCTGAAAAAAAATCGGCTCAGCTCGTCGTTTTTCCAGAAATGGCGCTCTGCGGCTATCCGGTTTGGGATTTGGCCAATAAAACGCGCTTTGTGGATGAGGGATTCCGCTGTCTGAACAAAATTGTGCGTGCCACGCGCGGTCTCTCCGTGCATGTGCTCCTGGGCTTTATCGATTCTTCGAGCGCGGGCTCTGCCAAAACGAGCCACAACGCCATGGCGTGGATTCAAAATGGGCGGCTTCGCGGTGTCCAGCATAAAACACTACTTCCAAACTACGATGTTTTTCTGGAAGAGATTTTTTTCGCGCCCGCAAAACGCCACCAACTTTTCCACTGCGGCAGCTTAAAGATTGGCCCGACCATTTGTGAAGATATTTGGGATGAGAAGTACGCCGTTAAGCCCGTCAAAAAGCAGGTCAGGCTTGGGGCGGACCTGATCGTCAATATCTCCGCCTCGCCCTATTACCGCGGTGTCGCAGAAGCACGCGAAAGACTGACGCTTCGGCACGCACAAAAATCACATAAACCACTTTTATATGTGAATCAAGTCGGCGGTCAGGATGACCTTGTCTTTGATGGCCGTAGTTTCTTTACGGATGAAAAGGGGCGAGTGCTTTTTCGCGCACCGGCATTTGAGGAGGGGCTTTTTTTCTTTGACTGGGCTTCCGGTGCAACTTCAGCGGCCGTTCAGGATGTCGACAGTTCAGAGTCTCCGGCTGAGATGTATCAGGCGCTGGTACTGGGTGTCCGTGATTATTGCCGCAAAAATAAATTCACGAAAGTTCTTATTGGCTTAAGCGGAGGCATCGATTCAGCGCTTGTTGCCGCTGTGGCGGTTGATGCGCTCGGTTCAAAAGCGGTTACGGGTGTGACCCTGCCCAGTGAATTCTCGTCGGAAGGGAGTTGGAAAGATTCTGGGGAGCTGGCGACGCGTCTTGGACTTGATTTTCGCAATCATAGCATTAAAGGCACGTACGATTTTATCACGCGGCGGTATCTGTATCATTACAAGAAAGAGGGCCGTTCAGTGCCGGTGCCAGGCACGATTCCGCTCGCGTTTGAAAATCTTCAGGCACGTTTGCGCGGCCTCGAACTCATGTTTTTGTCCAACCACGAAGGACGCCTTTTGCTTTCCACGGGAAATAAATCAGAACTTGCCCTGGGCTATTGCACGCTTTATGGCGATATGGCCGGCGGACTGTGTGTGTTGGGGGATGTGTATAAAACCGATGTTTACCGGCTTGCACGTTACCGTAACTCATTGTCGGAAGTGATTCCGGAACCCATCTTAACAAAAGCGCCGTCAGCAGAATTGAGGCCCAATCAGACGGATCAGGACTCTTTACCGCCCTACGATCTTTTGGATGAAATTTTGGACCTTTACATTGAACAAAATAAAAGCCGCGAGGCTATCTTGCGCCATTTTGGACGGCGCGTACGGGGCATCCGCACGATTGTGATCGAAACTTTGCGTAAAGTTGATCACAATGAGTACAAACGCCGCCAGACGCCGCCGCTTATCCGCGTCACGCGCAAGGCCTGGTTTGGTCGGCGCATGCCCATCACGAATCGTTTTGAGGCCTGAGGGCATGCTGACGGTTGGAATACCAAAAGAAATCAAGCCGTTTGAAAAAAGAGTGGGGTTGACGCCCTGTGGGATAACACAATTACGAGGTCATGGTGTGCGCGTGCTGGTGGAGCACAATGCCGGAATTGGTTCTGGGTATAGCGACACTGATTATCAAAATGCCGGCGCAGAAATCGTTCCCGATGCCGCGGTGCTTTATAAAGCAGCCGACCTCATTCAGAAAATTAAAGAACCGCTGCCTCCGGAATTTATACTCATGCGCGCGGGGCAAGTTGTTTTTTCTTTTTTGCATTTAGCCTCGCCGGTGGCGTGTGAACTTGTTCGAGCTTTAAAAAAAAACCGCGTAACCGCGATTGCTTACGAAACCGTGGAAAAGAACGGCCGTCTGCCGCTGTTGGGGCCGATGAGTGAAATTGCCGGAGCGCTGTCCGCGCTTTACGCGGCCATTCTTAAAACATTGCCGGAAGTCCGCAAAGGTCTTATCCCAGACAGTTTATCCATGCTCCGGCTTTTTGAAAATGCGGCTGCGGGCTATCCGGATTTACCAAAAAATCTTAGGGGATGCCGCACGGTTATTTTCGGGGGTGGCGTGGCCGGTTTGACTACCGCTCAGACGATGCTGAGACTCGGCGGAGAAGTTTTGATGATCGAAATGAACCCCGACCGGCGTTTGTGGCTGAAAGCTCATTTTGCCCCGGAGGACACACGCTTTCAATGTGAGTCGCCGCAAACATTGCCGCTTGAAAAGATCGGAACGGCCGAAGTCTTAATTGGCTCGGTTCATCAGCGGGGCACTCGTGCCGCTGCTGTTTTGAGTGAAAAAGATTTTCAGATAATAAGTCGGAATATAAAAAAAATCATCATGGATATTTCGATTGATCAGGGCGGTAATTTTCCAGGCGCCAGACCCACTTCCTATCACGAGCCGGTTTATCGCGATGAATACTCGAATTTACGCTTTGCGGTTCCTAATATTCCGTCGCTCGCCGGACGTTACGCATCTGACGCTCTCAATGACCTCACTCTTCCTTTAACATTGGCCATGGCCCAAGACCTTGCGGGTGCACTGCGGGAGCTGCCTGAGCTTGCAGGAGCGGTCAATCTTTTGGGTGGAGAGATTTTACTCGCCGCCGTCCGTGAAGCGCACAGCCGAACATGACAAAAAATCAACACAAGAAAAACTAGAGGCAATGCCAGCGCGGTGTTATAATTCCGAATTCTTATCTATCATTTGAGCAGAAAGATTAAGCACTCTTGCAGCCAAAGCGAATTGCCTTACTTGCCAGGGAACTGGCCCTCGAAAAAAAAGCCGAAGAACCAGTCATCCTGGACATTTCTAAAATTTCCAGCCTGGCTTCGTATTTCGTCATCACCCATGGGAATTCAGACCCCCATGTGCGTGCGATTGGCGAGTTTATTCAGGAGTGCCTCAAACAAAAAAAAGAGCGGCCTCTGCACGTCGAGGGGTTTATTGAAGCAAAATGGATTCTGCTTGATTACGGCAGTGTGATCGTTCATGTATTCTACCGGCAGACCCGCGAGTTCTACAGCCTTGAAAAGTTGTGGGGCAATGCAAAAATCATTCCCTAATTGAATTTGCAGTGGAGTCGGAATGGAAGAAAAATTACGAAAAATCATTGACGCTGCCATACGGGGTCTGGAAGCCGGCTGGGGCCTACCGATTCAGGATTTAAATTACGATATTCAAGTTAGTAAAGATGGGACCCACGGCGATTACGCCGTCAATGCGGCATTCAAAATAGCCCGCCAGATCCGCAAGTCACCTAAAGCAACCGCTGACGAGCTGCGAACCGTTCTCGAAACCTTCCGCAACAGAAAAAAGGAAGGTTCCTTTATTACGCGTATTGATGTTGCAGGCGCCGGCTTTCTTAATTTTTTTGTGACTCAATTTGCGGTGAGCGGACTTCTCTATGACGTACTGCAGGGAGATGAAGACTACGGCCAATCTCCGTTTGGGCAAAAACAAAAAGTCATTGTTGAATTTGTCAGCGCCAATCCCACCGGGCCTTTGACCATTGCTCACGGCCGCCAAGCGGCTCTCGGGGACTCACTGGTTCGCATTCTGCGCGCGACCGGACATGATGTCAGCGCCGAATACTACCTTAACGACGCAGGGCGGCAGATGAATCTTTTGGGCGCAAGCGTGTGGGTGCGTTACATGGAAGAATTTGAAATGGCCGCAGATTTTCCCGAAGACGGTTATCACGGAGCCTACATCAAGGACATCGCCAAGGCTCTTGTCGCAACTCGCAAAGATGGACTTCTCAAATTGACGAAAGAGGAGGGTGTCGCCGAGGCACGTGTGTTTGCCGGAGAGCGCATGATGGAGTCGATTCGCAGTGATCTGAAAGCCGTGGGTGTTTCTTTCGATAACTATTTTAGCGAAAGTACGCTTTACGAGAAAGAGGCCGTCGAGAAGACGCTGGCGGTCATGCGGGATCACGGGCATTTGTTTGAGCAAGACGGTGCTCTCTGGTTTCGTTCAACCCCCTTTGGGGACGATAAAGATCGAGTTGTTAAAAAGTCAACGGGCGAGTACACGTATCTTGCGCCGGATATTGCCTACCATCTTTCCAAATTTGAGCGCGGTTTTGAACGCATCATTAATTTGTGGGGCCCCGATCACCACAGCTATGTCACGCGTCTTAAAGCGGCTTGCCAGGCGCTGGGCTATCAAGAAAAGCAGATCCACGTATTAATCGTTCAGTTGACAACCCTTTATCGCGGCGGCGTGCAGGTTCGCATGTCGACAAGAGCGGGGGAATTCGTGACGTTGGAAGAACTGCGTCAAGAAGTAGGCCCGGATGCAGCGAGGTTTTTTTTCATCATGCGACGAGTGGAGACACCCCTTGATTTTGATTTGGAACTTGCAAAAAAAAAGTCGGACGAAAATCCGGTGTATTATCTGCAGTATGCCCATGCCCGTATCGCTAGTCTTATTCGGTTTGCGGCTCGACCTATCCCCAAGGAAGCGGACCTTACACTGCTTGCGAGTGCGGACGAACTCGAACTGATCAAAACAGTTTCTGAATTTCCAAAGGCCTTGATCCAGGCCAGCCAAGCGCTCGAACCGTACCGTCTGGCCGACTATTTGCGTGAACTCGCGGCGGCCTTTCACCGTTTTTATGCCCACTCTCGAGTTGTTACCGAGGATGAAGCCTTGACCGGCGCGAGACTCATGCTGGTGGATGCCGTGCGCATCACCATGCGCAACGGTCTCCGGCTGCTCGGAATTTCACAGCCCGAATCAATGTAAGTCTCACCGTGACTAGACTGCTGCGACCCCATTCCGACACCGTCCCCCGGCATCCTGTTCTTTTTGTCATCGGTCCTACGGCCTCCGGTAAATCGGCTGCGGCTCACGAGCTGGCTCTGCGCCTTCACGGTGAGATTATTTCCGCCGACTCCATGCAGATTTATCGCGGCATGGATATCGGCACCGCGAAACCGTCGAAAAAAATGCAGTGCACTGCGCGGTACCATTTAATCGACATTCGCACACCCGGTCAAAACTACTCCGTCGTTCATTTTTATAAAAATGCGCTTACGGCTATTCGCAGCGTCATCAAACGCAAGCGTCTGCCGATTGTCGCCGGCGGTACCGGTTTCTATGTGCGTGCACTTTTGGAGGGGCTCGCGTCATCACCGCCTCCGAATCCCTCACTACGCAAACGCCTGGAAACTCTGGCCCGCCGCAAGGGGACTGATGAGCTTTACCGTCTTTTAGTCCGGCAGAACAAGGCGCGAGCTTTACTGATTCAACCCGGCGATTGAAAACGAAGTATTCGGGCATTGGAAATAGCAGAGTGGTCAGAGAAAAACCGTCAAAAAAAAACACAGGACCTGCCTGCGTTAGCTTCTCTCGAGTTTTGTCCCGTTGTTTTTGGTCTTGAGATGGATCGTTCGGCACTTTATGAGCGAATCAACCGACGAGTAGTAACCATGTTCCGACGCGGCTGGTGCGCAGAATGTCGCCGGCTTATTGATTTGCGGAGGGCTAAAACGGCCGGGCAGGCGCTCGGATACCGACCCCTGCTTGAACTTTTGTCCACGCCTGGCATTGGTTCGGCGGCTATTCAGAGAGAAATAAGCCGATTAAAACCCGTCATTCAGCGGGATACCCGCCATTTCGCCAAACGCCAATTAACCTGGTTTCGCCGCGAAAAGCATGTAACCTGGGTTAAAGTAGACCCTGCGGATAGTTCCCGGTCAGTGGCAGCCGCCATTGAGCGGCAATGGAGTCAAATCAACGCTCAAACTCAATCACCTTCGGGCGGAATTTATTTGACATCCCTCAAGGATCAAAGGATAATACCGCAGCTTAAAGTATGAATGCAGTACCCATGTTTATCCCCTTAAAGAACGACTGCGCGCGTCATGCACGCGGTCTTTTTTTTTAGCAGCCCGAGGCAGTCTCGCCCGGTTAACGCCGAAAGGATCCGTCATGCCCAAGGGAACGGTTAAGTGGTTTAGCAATCAAAAAGGATATGGTTTTATCACTCCCGAAGGCGAAAATGCAAAAGATGTTTTTGTGCATTTTTCAGACGTCAAAGCGGAAGGGTTCAAGACGCTGGAGGAGGGGGAGATCGTTGAGTTTGAACTCACCCGTGGAGAAAAAGGCGAAAAAGCGGCCAATGTTGTTCGTTCGCGTACCTAACTAAACGTGACTCTCGTACCCGGTCGTGGTATCTTCAAATAGTGTGCGTTCACGACGCAATCCGTCAATCTCCTTCAACATAAGGAAAGGCTGCGGAGGCAAACCGTATGACACGACTTATGACCGACAAAAAAACGACCACTTTTGATCTTGCTCAAGCCGGGCAAAGCCCCTGGTTAGACTTTATCAGTCGAGACATGCTTTCTTCCGGCAAGCTCGCTGCATTTATTCGGCAAAATGGACTTCTCGGAGTCACCTCGAATCCCTCCATTTTTCAAAAAGCGATCAGTTGTCCCGG
This sequence comes from uncultured bacterium, assembly GCA_964393875.1. Taxonomy (GTDB): domain Bacteria; phylum Omnitrophota; class Omnitrophia; order Omnitrophales; family Aquincolibacteriaceae; genus JAHFHB01. The sequence goes on from CAYMUZ010000175.1 coordinate 14,151, forward strand.
AGCCGGCTATGAGTGGGATATCGCAAAACTGTTCAAAGCCGGGGCTTCCACCTTTGATGTTTACGATGATCTGACCGTCAAGGATATTCAAGACGCCTGCGATCAGTTTGACCGGGTTTTTAAAGCCTCCGGCGGTGAGCACGGGTTTGTCAGTCTTGAAGTTGATCCTGGCCTCGCCATGGACGAAGCTGGAACTATCCGGGAAGCCCTGCGGTTGCATCAAAAAGTGTCACGGCCAAATGTCATGATCAAGGTACCGGCCACCGCGCCTGGAATTCGTGCGTTTCGGCGGCTTACCGCTAAGGGGATCAGCGTCAACGTCACCTTGATGTTTTCAGTCCGCCATTACCAGCATGTGGCGCGGGCCTACCTTGACGGGTTGACCGAACTTCGGGCAAGCGGCGGAAAAATAAATCAGGTCCATTCCGTCGCAAGTGTATTCGTAAGCCGCATTGACACTCTACTCGACAAACGTTTGCAAGAGCTGGCTGCGCGAACGGCTGATGTGAAAAAACGAACTCTTTTACTCGGTCTTCGCGGCAAGGCCGCGTTGGCCAATTCGAAACTTATTTACCAAGAATTTTTAAAATTCTTCAACTCCGCTGAGTTTGAACTTTTAAAAAAAGACGGTGCCTGGCCGCAAAAAGTTTTGTGGGGTTCCACCAGCACTAAAAATCCGGAGTACCAGGATCTGATTTACGTCGAGCCGCTCGTGGGCCGTGAAACGGTTAACACTATGCCTCTCTCGACATTTGAGGCTTTTATGGACCACGGGAAAGTCATGCCGGATTCGGTGCAGCAAAATGTTACCGAGTCGGCCGCGGCGGTTTTACAGCTGGCGGGGATGGGTTTTGATCTCGATGGAATCGGGGAAGAGCTTCAAATTGCTGGCGTCCGTGCTTTTTGCGAGTCTTTTGAATCTTTAATGCGCACGTTGGAGAAGGCGGGGTTTGAGCACCGACCCGACATGTCGGAGTTTAAATCGAATGGGTTTGCACAAACATTATCGCGGACGATTACCGACGATAGCCATGTTAGCCAAACTCTTGAGAAGGCCAAAAAAGAAAATTATTTATCGCGTTTTTTAAAAAAAGACCCCACTCTCTGGAAAGGGGAGGCCGCTCATCAAAAGGTCATTTTAAATCGGTTGGGCTGGGTTTACTCTGCGGATTGGATTCTCGGCAAGTTGCACGAAGTGGACCGCTTGGCCGCAGAACTTCAAAGCGAGCGCATTCAATCGGTTGTACTACTC
>CAYMUZ010000176.1:0-2692 GCA_964393875.1 uncultured bacterium
GGTCGCTTTGGGGCTCTTGCTTATTCTTGCCGGATTTGGGGCGGGTTCAGGCCCATTTGGAATTTTGGGGTTGGGGGCTTTTCTTTGCTTTTTTACTGCAGGCGTGACGGTGATTTTGGAGGGGGGCCACAGTAGAAAACATCCCTAAGGCTCTGTAAAACAATAACAGAGCCTAAGTTTTTTTTGCAGGCGGGCAAAAACTAAAAAGTGCACGCATGCCGGCATCGAGCGAAGCGAGTCCGAAATCACAGGCGCTCTCCCCGATGATGTTTTCTATTTGCGGGTTCGCGTGGAATCTGAGTAAAAGACTTACGAGGTCTTTCGACCCGTTTTGCACGGCTGTCATCAAAGGGGTCATGCCGAATTCAGTGACGGAGTCGGGATCTGCCCCGTTCTCCAGTAGCACTTTTGCCGTCTCTGGCACGGCGGATTCAACGGCCGCGACGAGTGGTGATAACCCGTTGGGCAGGCGTCCTTCGGGATCGGCCCCAAGATCGAGCAGCTGAATCATTTTTTCGCGATCATTGCTGCGGGCCGCTTGGATGAGGCTTCCGGTCAGTTCAGGCGATGTCGGTTTACGTGCCCGTGATTCCTGCTTGACGGGTTCGGGCAGAGTGGCAGCTTTCGGCGGCTTCGATTCTGTCGCCTCCTTCACCAAGGGCGTGTTTTTGGGAGACTCGGTGCCTCCAGGAAGCTCTTCGGGATTCTGATTTTCTAAGGGGCGGGTACTGGAGCTTGTTTTGATCGTAGGCTGGGGAGTGCTTGTCTTAGGGGCCATTGTCTCTGTTCCAGGTGTCAAAAGCCTTGCGATTACGTCCTCTTTTTTTCGCTTAGCGATGATCAAGGCCGTCTCACCGTCTCCGTTGACATACGATGCGTCAGCCCCATTGAGCAGCAAGAGTGCAACCAGGTCTTTTTGGTCGTTGTTGACGGCTAGCATGAGCGGTGTCACTCCGAAAGGTCCGGATTTGTTCACGCGGGCACCGGCGGCAATAAGTTTGATGACAATGTTCTTGTGGTCGCCGAGGACTGCATGGGCAAGAGCGCTCACGCCGAGGGCATCGGTGGAATCAGCGCTGACGCCATCGCGTAGAAGTTCATCGAGTCTTTGACTTTCACCGGAGGATGCGGCTGAACACAGGTAATTATTGACCGGTTCCTTTTTAGCGGCGGCTTCAAGCCGATCCAGGCTAGGCAGAGTTTTACCGTCTTTAATTTTCCCCCAAATTTCAAATGCCTTGATGCTGTCACCCGCATCTTTGTCTGCGGCGATAGAGGCAGTGGGTGTTAGAGCTATGAAGAGTGACATTCCGCAGACAATCCAAAGTTTCGTTTTCATTGGGCCCATTATAACCAAAACTCCCCCTGACGATAAGCGCTGTCTATGGCTTGAGATTCTGTGCTGTTATGCCGATGAAATTAACAGCTCTATCCCTTCACTCAAGGAGGTTTATTTTGTCGGAAACAGATCCTGTTTTATCTCAGCTGCATCCTCCCAAGCCGGAGCACAAAGCGCACACCACTATTCTTCATGGATGTACGATGGAAGACCCCCTCTACTGGCTGCGGGAGCGTGAAAATTCAGAAGTCCTCCAGTACTTAGCGGCGGAAAATGCCTATACGCAGTCGGTGATGCAGCCGGCGGGGGCGTTTAATGAACAGCTTTACCGGGAAATGCTCGGGCGCATTAAGGAAACAGATCAGAGTTTTCCAGTGCGCCGCGGCACGTACTGGTATTACAGCCGTACGGTGGCGGGGTGTGACTACCCAATTTATTGTCGCAAAAAAGAAACGCTGGACGCACCCGAAGAGGTTTTGCTTGATTTGAATCAGCTGGCCCTGGGCTTTGAGTACCTGAGTCTTGGAGTTTTTAAGCTAAGTCCGGATCAGCATTTGCTGGCGTATTCGCTGGATACGGATGGGTCTGAATGCTTTACAATCCGGGTTTTGGATCTCAACACTCACGAGCTTCTTCAAGAGGAAATCAAGGGCACATGCCGTTCTTTGGAATGGGCGGAAGACGGAAAGTTTTTTCTTTATACACGACTCGATGAAACCCACCGGCCCTACCAGCTTTATCGCCACCGGTTGGGCAGCGCGGAGCCCGATGCGCTGATCTATGAGGAAATAGATGAACGATTCAATCTTTCTCTCGAGAAAACCCGTGATAGAGCCTATTGGATCTTAACGGCGGCAAGCTCGACGTCCTCGGAATGTTTTATTCTTCAAACGGATTGTCCCCAGGGGGAGTTTAAGGTCGCAGAGCCGCGTCAACCGGGGATGGAATATTATCTGGACCATCAGGGCGATCGGTTTTTGATTGTGACAAACGACCACGCGCTTAATTTTAAACTGGTTGAAGCTCCAGATCAAACGCCTGGCCGCCCTGCCTGGCGAGAAGTCATGCCGCATCGGCCGGAAGTTAAACTCGATGCGGTGGAATGTTTCCGATCTTTTTTGGTTCTTCAAGAGCGAGAGTCAGGCTTGACCCATTTTCGTGTTCTGACGCTTGATGGGACAACGAATGTACGCATGGAGTTTCCGGAGCCAGTCTATACGGTCAGTCCCGGAGCAAACCCGGAGTTTGACAGCTCTTTTTACCGCTTTCATTACACCTCGCTGATAATGCCGCAGAGCGTGCTGGATTATGACGTTGCGACCCGGACTTCGCATTTGCGCAAGTGTACAGAGG
>CAYMUZ010000177.1:0-5311 GCA_964393875.1 uncultured bacterium
CCCCAGCATCGTATCGGGAACCAGCTTCATACCGTGAGCGCCCGCCAAAATCCCCTCGTGGATTGCCGCAATGATCACCTCCACGCCGGCGCGTCTCAGGACATCCACAATCGTAGCCGTTTCAATTTCTTCGAAGCCAGCGGCCAGCGGAAGCAAAACACGTTTAATCATTTCTAAACGCCTTTCTTGAGTTCACCCATCATTGCACACCATTCATCGCGATCATAGTCGACCTGTTCACGCAGCCATTCGAGTCCCGCGCCGCCCACATCGCCGGTCTGGCGCAAAAACTCTTTGAGCTCTTCCCGCTGCCGCAGTCCATTTTGAATATTTTTGATTTCTTTCAGCTGTTTTAAAAGGCGTGTCAGCTGCTGCAATTCTTTAAAGTTCATAGAGCTCCCCCAAGATTAGCACTGGCACCCGGCTTCTCGCAGGTAAGCAAAAAAAGGGCCGCGTAAACTTTAGGGTCTACCGCGATCCCCTGTGTGCGCCGTAACTCAAGCCAGGCCGGTACCTCTGTCAGTGCGATTTCGTGCACAAGAATGTTTTCTGTCTCATCTCCACCGCCGGGACCTGTCTTTCGTAAGCCCCGCGCTCTAAAAACAGTCAGTTGATGGGTGCTGATGCCTGGATTCAGCGGCCCCTCTGTCAAAAAATCAATGCTCTCGGCTTCGTACCCTGTCTCTTCCCACAATTCGCGCCGAGCCGCTTCAGCCAGGGTTTCATTTTTAAAAGTTTCTGTATCGGCCGCAAGTCCCGCAGGTAATTCGATCACCCACTGGCCGACAGGAACACGATGCTGTTCGATAAGCACAAGCCGCCCGGCCTCAGTCATGGCCACCACCGCCACGACGCCCCCCACACCAGCACGCTCCACAAATTCCCAGCCGTCCAGTTCTAAAAAATTCAAATACTTTCCACGAAAAATCACTTTAGGTTTCATGAATAACTCCGAGGGGACTCCCTCACATAGACCGCGCACAAATCAATGCTTTTTGACAGTAAAAACGAATCGATTTTGAAAGCCGGTAACGCGAAGCGCCGAGATCCTTCGCCGCGAGCCAGGCAAAGTCAGCATGCTCGGCTGTGTGCAGCTTCACACGCGTGCTTTGAGCGCTGGCGAAATAAACAAAAGCAATATGCTTGTGCTCGCGATCAATGCGGTGGACATCCACATACGATGGCGTGAGCAATGGCTTCACCCCCGGGTGTGCAATCGCCGGCTTTTCCGAAAGAATTTTGACACGCAGGCCGCATTCTTCACGAATCTCACGATAAAGCGCCTGCTCGGGGTCTTCGTCCATTTCAATGTGCCCGCCGATCGGCAGCCATTCGCCATAGCGTTTATGGTGCACCATCAGCACGCGGCCTTGGTGCACGATGAACGCCGAAACAACAAAATCATAAAAACGATGAATGTGAGGCATAAAAAGAGCTAACTCGAGGCTTCTTTCAAAATGGCCAGTGCCACATCATGACAATGTCCGTTAGTAATGACAAGACCGGGATTCGCTTTGAGCGTGTCGCCTTGTGTGAAATCGAGATCTCTGCCCTGTAAATCTGTAATTTTTCCGCCCGCTTCTTCCACCACCAGCGCCCCGGGCGCAACATCCCAGATTTTCATGCGGTGAGTCGGATCGCGTTTGGACACAAGATAAAAGAAAAGATCGCTCTGCCCCTGGGCCACAAAAGCATATTTGGCTTGACTGTCCATCAGAATCGGCGCTGTGCAAATACCGTGACGTTCGAAAACAGGCGTGATGTGATCGGCATTGGCATGCGAGGCTTCTACGGATCGCAAGACACGAATCTCCGAAGATTTGCTTCGAGTGGAAACCTGCAGTCGGCTCCACGTCTCCCTGTCGAGTGAACGTATCCAGGCGCCTCCGCCGCGCTGAGCAACAGCCATGATGCCCGGACCCTTTTTTACGAATGAGCCGTCCAGCCCCAAACGCGGACAGCCAAGCACCGAAAGCGTGGGGCGGCCGTTTTCCAAAAGAGCCAATGCCACTGCGTAATGTTCCCCGCGCAAAAAACCCTTGGTTCCATCCACGGGATCGAGTATCCAGAAACGGGCACAGGGCTGGCCCTGTCCACGATCGATGAGCTCAAGGACCTTTTGCGCATTAACACCGGGAAGGAAACGAGCCGTAAATTCAGTGATCTGGCTGAGCATGCCCGATTGCGCCGGCTGGCGCAGCACCTCTGTCGATTCTTCACCCACCAAGCAGTCGCTGGGAAAATACTTCTCGAGCATCGACGAGATAAGCGCCTGTACCGCAAAATCAGCCACCGTGACGGGCGAGCGATCCTCTTTATCCTGCGCATGATGCGCCATCTCACCGGCGACCTGTTCCGCTAGCGAGCAGGCAAGCTGCACGGATTCAACCGCAAATAAGAATTCCGGGGTGATCATTGGTTTCATGAAAAAATCCTTCTCAATTAGGGGGACACCCTACTAAGGCTCTGTAAAACAATAACATAGACATTGGGAGGGCCTTAATTCTCAAAATCGCTCAACCAGTAACGAAACCGGCGAGCCTCGGCGGGTTCACTCTTGGGCATGATTTGCCCCGCCATGACCTGCTTGGCCCAAACACCGTCTTGATCGTAGGTCAACATCAGTTTACTCGTATCTTCACGCTGAACAATCCAGCGTTCAATGCGCACAAGTCCCCAGCGAATAAACACATCGCGGCGCTCTTCCGAAAGGCGTTTATCTTCTTTCGCCAGATCGCGATTCCAGCCCACGTGAAACAAACGCTCAATAAATTTTTCTTCGAACGAAAGACGCACGTACGACACCGCCGTGCCGGGCCACTGTATTTCAAAGTTGATGGCAAAAGCACCCTCATCCACCGGATCTGCGGTGTAATCCCGAATCAGAATGTCGACCCATCCCCCCATGCGCGCCCCCTAGGCTGACTGGCGAATAATCAATTCTTGCGGAAACTCACGATGCACGTTCCCATGCACCTTACCTTCGATCAAATCGCAGACCACATGCACCATTTCACTGCCCATCATTTCAAGCGGTTGGCGAACCGTCGTCAGCGCTGGCACGGCGTAGCGGCCCTTCTCCATGTCATCATAGCCCATCACTGCAACTTGGCGCGGGCATTCGATGCCCGAATCACGCAGAGCTTTCAAAGCGCCAAAGGCAAGATCATCATTAAAACACATCAGGGCATCGGGCGCTTCACGATTATTTTTCAAGATGTCCATCGTTTGCACGTAGCCATCTTGTGGAAAATAATACGTGCATGTCCGCACAAGACTCTCGTCAAAAACTAATCCGTGATCATGCAGCGTATCTTTATAAACATTAAAGCGCTCAACGGCATCCAACGAATCTTCACCCGGAGCTCGCAGCATTCCGATGCGTTTAGCGCCCCGCTTGATCAAGTGCTTCATGGCCAAATAGATGCCCATTTTACTGCGGCAATAAACAATATTCGCCTGCAGTCCCGGTGCGTGGTCATTGATATAAACAATGGGAAGTTCCGAGTTTTTGCGAGCTTCTTCGATGTAATGGGTGTGAATTCTCCAGGAAAGAACCAATAATCCCGCGAGATGCTCATGCTCCAGCAAAGCGGCGCCGCCCTCCGCTCGTTTCTCGTCCTTAACCATCACAAATTGGAGGTGATACGGGGTTTCGCGCAGAGCCTGCACAATTCCGGCCAAAATACGTGTAAAATATTCCCCGCGAAAAATTTCGGGGCTAAACGCAGTTAAAATACCAATGTTCTTTTTTCGTTGCATAGCAGACACCCCCCACGGCTTTTTAGAAAATAGCTTTCAGTGTATCGGCTGATCCGCAGCATTTCAATACCCCTCGGCCAGACCCTCGCCTCGCGGGTCACTGGCGCCCTGCAGCTGACCGGTCTTGGAGTCAATGGCAATGACCTGCGCATTGCCGTAATAAGCATTCTTAATCACCGCATGGCCGCGTGCTGAAAGAGATTCTCGCACTTCCGTGCGGTTAAAAAGCGCCGTTTCAAGTTCGGTCGGCCCATCACGATTCATAATTTTTGGTTCGCGCAGGGCATTGCCAATCGTCATCTTAAAATCCAACACATTGACGATCGTGTTAAGCACGGTCGCAATAATCGTTGATCCCCCCGGAGAGCCCACGATTAAAATAGGTTTGCCTTCCTTAAAAACAAACGTAGGGGTCATGGTGCTGCGCGGTCTCTTTTCCGGGCCGGGGAGATTTGGAAAGCCAGGCCCCTGTTCGGGGATAGGTTTTGCGTCAAAATCGGTTAACTCGTTATTCAGAAAAAAACCTCGGCCCGGCACCATCAATGCAGATCCAAAAATGTGTTCGATGGTTGTTGTGTATGCCACCATGTTCCCAAATTCATCCACGATTGAAATATGAGACGTGTGTGCCCCGGAAGCGGGTACCGCCGCCGGAGTTTTGACTGGCAGAACACCCTGCGCTTGAATTTTTGAAGCCTGATCTCTGGCAAGTTCCTTGGAAAGCAAGTATTCGAGCGGCACATGCGAAAAATCAGGATCACCCGTATATTGGTTACGATCTTGAAACGCCAGTTTTTGAGCTTCGGCAAAATAGTGCATAAATTGTGTTTTACGGCCCATCGCCTCCAGATCAAAATTTTCCAAAATCTGCAGCGTTTCGATCACCGCGGGCCCGCCTGAAGACGGTGGTCCGGCACTCAAAATATCGTATCCGCGGTAACTGCCGTAAACAGCCTCCCGTTCCTTGACCGCATAGTAAAAAAGGTCCTGTTTGTTAAGGCGGCCCGGATGAAACGACGCCGAAGTCACAGCGTGGACAATGTCATCGGCCAGCTTCCCCTCATAGAAAACATTGGCGCCTTTGCTTTGAATCAGCCGGAATGTCGCCGCCAAATCAAGCTGTTTCAAAAGGGTGCCCGCTTGAAGCGCCTGCCCGCTCGCATCAAGAAAAAGGCGTTTGGCATCCGGGCAAAGTTTTAACCGCTGCCGTTGCGTATCGATCATACGCGACAGCCGGCTCGTGATCGGAAATCCCTTTTCTGCAATTTCAATCGCCGGTTGAAACAAGGCCTCAAAAGCGTGTTGTCCGGATGAAAATCGTTCGTGGGCACGTTTTAAAAGTCTGAGCGTGCCCGGCGTTCCGACAGGCAGTCCTCCCGAAACCCGGTCAGGGAAAAAAGGTTAGGGGACACCCTGTTTGTCCAAAAACATATCACTCGTCGCTTCTTTGGGAGCCGTTTCCCGGCCATCAAGAAAAAAAACACCCTTGGTCTTGGCTTCGTAATAAAGAAAGAAACCGCCGCCGCCAATTCCTGAGGAAGCAGGCTCC
>CAYMUZ010000178.1:0-3038 GCA_964393875.1 uncultured bacterium
CGGAGATCCCTGAGCCCGCGTCCTCAGCGTGACCCGCGAAACGGCGGCGATACTCGCCAGGGCTTCTCCGCGAAAACCGTACGAAGCAATCGCTTCCAGATCTTCGTCCGTATAGATCTTGCTCGTGGCGTGGCGCTGAAAGGCGAGTTCTGCATCTTCGGCGCTCATGCCGGAACCGTCATCCGCAATACGAATTAAGCTTTTACCGCCATGCTCCACCACAATCTCAATCGCGCGCGCACCCGCATCAAGCGCATTTTCCACAAGCTCTTTGACCACGGAGGCCGGCCGCTCAATCACTTCGCCAGCGGCAATTTTATTGGCAATGATTTCTGGAAGAACTTGTATTTTACCCATAAAATCCTGTTGAGAGCTGTTCCTTCCACTCCGCAATTTTATTGAGGGCCTCAAGCGGCGTCAGCACGTCAAGAGCCATCTTTTCAATAGTCTCCAACAACGGATGGTTCCGCGGGGCTGTCTCGAGAAAAGACCGGTCAGATGACGCAATCGTTTTCTCGTTTAATCCCTTCCCTTCGATGATAAGACTCGCCTCTGTGTTTTCATTTTCAAGAATTTCCAAAATCTTTTGTGCTCGCTCCGTCACTGTCTTGGGAATACCGGCGAGCTTTGCCACGTGAATGCCATAGCTGCGGTCCGACCCGCCGCGCACAACTTTGCGCAGAAAAATAATTCCATCTTTGGTTTCGCGAACAGTGATGTTGTAATTTTTGATCCCGGGCCAATGGGCTTCGAGTTGTGTCAGCTCATGGTAGTGTGTTGCAAACATCGTCCGAGGCCGGACCGAACCACCCGCTAGATATTCGCAAATGGCCCAGGCAATGCTCACACCGTCAAAAGTAGAGGTGCCGCGGCCGACTTCGTCTAGAATCAGTAGACTTTTAGACGTCGCTTTCTGCAGTATGTGCGCCGTCTCCACCATCTCAACCATAAAAGTGCTCTCGCCGCGTGAAAGGTTATCGGAAGCTCCAATGCGCGTAAAAATGCGATCCACAAGCCCAATCCGCGCCGATTTTGCCGGCACATACGAGCCGGTCTGCGCCAACAGCACCAGCAATGCCGTCTGGCGGATATAGGTCGATTTCCCAGCCATGTTCGGGCCGGTCAGCACACACAACTGATTTTCAGATGTGTCTAAACAGAGATCATTTTCAACAAATTGACCTGCGGGCAGCATCCCTTCGACCACCGGATGCCGGCCGCTTTGGATCAAAAGTTCTCCGCCGGACACCAGCACAGGCGGAACCCAGCGGCGTTCAAGCCCCACGAGCGCAAAAGAAGCCAGCGCATCTAGCCGCCCAACGGCGCGAGCCATCTTTTGCAAACCTTCAAGCTGCGTGAGCACCTGGATGCGGACCTGATTAAAAATCTCATACTCAAGCGCTTTAATTTTATCTTCCGCCCCTGTAATTGTCTCATCCCAAAGCTTCAATTCCGGAACCACAAACCGTTCGGCATTGGCCAGCGTTTGGCGCCGGATGTAATCGGCGGGCACGAGATGTAAACTGGCTTGACTGACCTCCAGCGCATACCCAAAAACGTGTGAATACTTGACCCGCAGTGACTTGATGCCGGTACGCTCCATCTCACGCTTCTGAAATTCGAGAATCCAGTTTTTCCCGTTACGCGAAATGTCGCGGAGCTCATCGAGATCTTGAGCATAGCCGTCGCGAATCATGCCGCCGTCGCGCACTGAAAGCGACGGTTCTTCGAGAATCGCCCGCTCAATCAGCTCGGAAAGTTCGGGAAAGGGGTGCATTTCCTCCTCTGCCGTTTTAAAAAAACAACTCTGCGCACAGCTTAATAACTTTTTCATCTCGGGAACGCGCGCGAGGAAGACCTTGAGGTTAATCAGATCCCGCGCATGCGCCACCCCATAATTGAGACGGCTCAGCGTGCGCTCCATGTCACGAACCCCCTTAAACAATCCGCAAATTCCCTGCAGCAAACGGGTCGGGCGCACCATCTCACCCACCGCTTCCTGTCGAATCATAATTTCAGGAATGGATAAAAGCGGGTGAGTCATCCATTGGTAGAGGGTCCGCGCGCCCATCGAAGTGAGTGTGCGATCCATGGTGGAAAGAAGCGTCGGGCCGGGAGCCTCACTATGAAGGGGTGCGACAAGTTCGAGACTGCGTTGGGTCTGGCGATCAAGTACCATAAAATCCTGCGCCTCGAGCAGCCCCGGCACCCGCAAATGATCCAACGCGCCGTGCAAATGATCACGCAAATAATAAAGCAATGCTCCGCAGGCGCTGACAGCCAGATCACGCTCGTAAAAGCTCACACTCTGTGCCGATGCCAAATGAAAGCGCTCTTGTAAAAGCCGCATCGATTCTTTCGAATCGAATACCCAGTCTTCGTAGACCGTCACCACCGCCTTCAGTGTATTTTTAACAAAATCCATCAACGCCTCTGAGGTTTCCTGGGTTTTAGATAGCACTACCTCGCGCGGCACAAGCAGCATCAGTTCTCCGTAGAGACGGTCTTCCGGAATCTCGCGAACATAAAATTCACCCGTGCTCAATTCTAAAAAAGCGAGGGCCCACTGCTTGCCACGACAGGCCAGCGCCGTCAAGTATTCAAACGTCGTCGTGCGGGACTCATCATCGAGATACGTGGCCGGAGAAATAATACGTGTCACTTTTCGTTCGACAAGGCCCTTTCCGGCCTGGGGGGTGCCGATCTGTTCGCAAATAGCCACTTTGTAGTTGCGATCTAGCAAGGTGCGAATATATCCCTGATAGGCATGATAGGGTATGCCGCACATGGGAACCCGTCCGGCCTCACCGCCTTCGCGGCCAGTCAGCGTAATGTCTAGAATCTCGGAAGCCGTCACCGCATCTTCAAAAAACATTTCATAAAAATCACCTAGTCTGAAAAATAAAATAGTCTGCGGGGGCAATGTTTTTTTAATAGAGCGATACTGCTCCATCATGGGAGTCAACCGTGGTTGACTTAGATTGGGATAGAGTTCCGGGGTTCGGTTCATAGAACAGGTATTTTATCAAAGCCTGACG
>CAYMUZ010000179.1:0-5049 GCA_964393875.1 uncultured bacterium
ACGCCGACTGATCGTTCTTTCCGCACTTGTTGTTGTTTTTCTCAGTGTTTTTTCAGCCCCAAGCGCGCATGCCATTGTCGTTAAAAACGACAGCAAATTGAAAATTGCCGCGGCCGTTTTGCGCGTGGAAACGGCAAGGAAAACTCCGCTTTTTGTTAAAATTCTTGAGGGGGGCCAGGAGGCGGTTTACAAGTCGGCTGTGGACGAACCGTTGCTAGTTTCAATCAAGGTCTTTGACACCGATGAGACCTTCCGCCGCGAAGATGTGCGCAAAGATGACGTGATTAGCTTCACCGGGAAAGACATGACTCTTAAACCCGGCCAGGACAAAAAAGTTAAAAACTGATCCTGTCTCAACTCCAAATCGTTGACCCCCGGACGCTGTCCCTCCACGCACATTAATAAAAATTAATCTAAACTCTTTGCGCAGCAGCGCAGTAGTGTTAAACAAATTTAATAAAATTAAGAAATTTTAATTTGTTTTTAAAACATTTTATAATATCTTGACACTGGTATTACATTCGGATATTTTCCTAGAACTCACGCATTCATTTTCATCAAACCAATCGAACCGCTGATTATGGGGATGCAATGAAAAAAAGCAGTCACAATGCAGTCGAACTTGATATCGAAGAGATTAATCCTGTTCACACAGTTCTTGATCTAAGTGACGAGGATGTGACGGTGCGCGAGGCTCACCACGCCATGCATGTCTTAACCTTTTTTGCGTTTCTTTCGGACCTCACAACCCACGGAAAATTGATACGCCAACCGCTGATTGATCGGGTGGTCTACCATCTGCTCAACTTACGCGAGTACATTCAAGATCCCCGCATGGGAGATATCGCTTCGGATCTTTGCGCGGCCGTGACCGTTAGCTACGACGATTTTTTCCCAGAAGGTGCCGCGCAGCCCGGCAATATTTTCTGCCTTAGTCAGTGGATAGATCGCCACGAGGCAGCTATTCTTGCGCTGGCAACCCATTATGGGAAAGAGGCCCTTTTTAGATCGTCTGTTCGCGCTGCCTGATTTTTGTCACATTTTTTCAGACGGTATCTTGATTTCAGCCTTTCATTTTGTTAAAATCTTCATCTAACTTTTTGAGGTCTCTGTTTTTTTAACCAGTTCAGTACAATTCCCAACGAGGAGATTCTTCATGAAAAGTAAATTTTTGCCTTTAACGGCCTTGTGTCTTTTGATTCTTTTTTCCGTGACTGGCTGTGCGCGCGGCGGAAACAAACAGGTCAAGGCTTTACAGGCACAAGTCGGTGTGATTACCGATGAGCTTGTTCGCTTGGATGAATCTTTGCAGGAAACACGGGCCTCGATTCAAGCCGAAGAAAGTCACCACAACCAGCTCCAGAGCGATCTCAAACAGTCAGAGGGGCGCCTTGGTTCGTTAAAGGAAGAAGCGGGTGTGATTGAAGGAATGTATAAGACACCATCGGGTTTCACCCTTCCCTCAGCGCAGATTCAACAGGCGCTTCAAAGCGCGGGTTACTACAAAGGGAAAATGGATGGAAAGGTCGGCGCACAGACGCGTAAGGCCATCAAAGCGTTTCAAACGGATAACGGACTTTCGGGCGATGGGGTTTGCGGCAGAAAGACCTGGGCCAAGCTCAGTTCCTATTTGGGTTCGAAGTAATTTCTTTCCGTTTATTGAGCTTTTTTAAAAACCGGCATTCCCCCCAAGGGAATGCCGGTTTTTTTTAGGGTGCTCACCGTGAGGCGCTGGAGGGGTTTTGAAAGTTTTATGCTCGGCCTTGTTTGTGTTTTTAAAGAAAAAGGTGTATCTTTTAGCGTATAGTCTCAGTTCAGTTTTTTTATTCGTAGGAGGCGTGAAGTGCAACATTGGCAGCTAAATAGCGTGCATTTACTAAAACCAGGGATGCATCTGTATCAGTTTTATCATGAAGCTGCGGACTATTTCCCTATTTTGACAGCCTACTTTAAGGCGGGACTTATTCAAAACGAAGCTTGCTTGTGGCTTGTCCCGGACGCATTTGGCAAAGACCGGGCTTACGAGGCGATGAAAGCTGAAGTGGTGGATATCGATGTTTACATTTCTCGTGGAAGTTTTCAGATCCTTTCAGCTGACGAGTGGTATCTCACTGGCGGGCGATTCGATGAAGAGCGCGCTGTGCAAAATGCAGCGCAGGCGGTTGCGGCCGCCAAAGCGCTTGGACACGCCGTTCTTCGCGGTGCGGGGGATGCCGGTGTTATTCGGCATCAAGATGAACCGCGCTTGCATGCATATGAACAAAAAATGGACACATGGATCCATGGCCAATCTGTCATAGGACTCTGCACGTATCCGCTCAGCCGTTGTACGTTAGCAGAGACGAAGCATGTTGTTGAAACTCACGATGATGTGTTGATCGGTCGCGTTTAAAACAGGCTCAAAATTCCCCGGACTCCTCCTGACTTCTGTAGTTTTTTCTGATAAAATGACCTTATGTTTGCACTTTTCCTCAACCGGCTGTTTCTCTGTTTTGCGCTTTCGCTGTGGCCTGCGGCAAAAGGGGTTGAAAAACCCGCAGAACTCAAAAAGTCAAAGCTGGAAATCCCCGTAGATTTGCAGGCGTCTCCCCGTGTGCGTGTTGCGTTGGCACGCGGTGCGAATGAGGTCCGGATTGCCAGTGATTTCCCGTTTCATGTTTTCGACGGGGAGGGCCGAGCGCTTTTCCAAGGGGCTCAGATGAAGGACACCCCCGTGCGGTCTGTCGGCGGAAATATCTTGCTGGGCACGCAGAGTTTTTCAAAAACGCCAATCATTCTGGATGCCGGTGAGGCGGTTCTACGAGTTGGGAAACGGACTTACCGCAACAGCCTTGAATTTTTAAAATCCGGAAGCGGTCGTATTACGGTGGTCAACGAATTGGGGCTGGAAGATTATTTAAAAGGTGTGTTACCGCTTGAGGCCAATCCCGGCTGGACAGTGGAAGCACTCAAGGCGCAAGCCGTGGTTTCCAGAACTTATGCGCTGTTTAAGGTGATTGAAAATCGGGAGGAAGCTTACTCGGTTTCTGATGATGTGATCAGCCAGGTCTATGGGGGCGTGACCTTAGAAAAACCCTCAACCAGTCGCGCCGTGGAGCTAACGGCTGGGGAAATTCTAATGGATGCTGGAAAAATTTTCCCTGCCTACTTTCATTCGACGTGCGGCGGAGCCACGACGCGGGCAGACTACGTGTGGCCGATTGAATCCCATCCTGCACTGCAGGGCGGCAGCTGTGAGTTCTGCCGCGAATCGCCGCACTATCGCTGGAAGAATGCGTTTGATGTCAGCCACATTCGCAAAGCGCTCGCTCGCGGTGGGTATACGGTGCCCGACATCCGTAACATCAAAGTGGGAGAAACCGATGCCGCTGGGAGAGCCAGGTTTATTGTCATCGAGTACTCGCCGGGAAAGCTTCGGGTACCCGCCAGTGATTTTCGTCTCTGGATGGATCCGATGAAATTTAAGAGCGTTCTTATTCAAAATATCCGGCGAGAAGGAAATAAATTTATTTTTCAAGGACGCGGCTGGGGGCACGGCGCCGGCATGTGCCAGTATGGGGCTAAGAAAATGGGAGAACTTGGCTACACGTACCGGCAAATTTTGGATTTTTATTTTCCGGGAGCGTCTCTCAAAAAACTTTCACCGCAAACAGAGTAGCCCTGTTTGGCGGGACGGCTCCTTGAATCTTGACACTCCTAGCGGCCTCCTTTATCATGGCGGTTCCTCAAAGCTTTTTTACGAGGGCAGGTAGCTCAGTCGGTAGAGCAAGGGACTGAAAATCCCTGTGTCGGGGGTTCGATTCCCTCCCTGCCCACTTTAACCCACCTGTTCTTCATCATTTACAGCAGCCTGAAAGATACTTTCATGAGAATAGCGCTCGCAATCGACATCGGTGGGACGAAGATTTCTATCGCCGCAGGCACAGACCGAGGGCGAATCCTCCATTATGCTGAAATCAAAACCCGTACCGGCCGCCAGACACGCGACTGTGTGGACGAGCTCATGCGGGTTGTTGAAGAAGTGCGCCGGACGCTGCCGCCAAATCACTCAAAACTTTGCGGCATCGGAGTCTGTCTCCCCGGTGCGGTCAACACGTCTCGTGGGGTAGTTCCCCAATCCCCCAACCTTCCGGGCTGGAAAGGGCTGCCACTTGCAAAAATGCTTGGGGGGCGTTTTAAACTGCCGGTGTGTATGGTGAATGACGCCAATGCCGCAGCGATTGGCGAAATGCTTTTTGGCGCGGCCAAAGGTAGCAAGAATTTTATTTATGTGACCGTGAGTACGGGAGTTGGCGGTGGAATTGTGATTAACGGTCGGTTGTTGGAAGGTTCGAGTTTTGTGGCCGGAGAAGTGGGGCATACGACGGTTGTTCCGGGCGGTGACCTTTGCAACTGCGGTAAGAGAGGGTGTCTTGAAGCGTATACTTCAGGGACATCGATTGAGCGCTATGTGGCAAAAAAAATACGTGAAACAAACTACCAAGCCTTGGAGAAATTCCGTTTTGAAGGTCGATTGTCCGCCCGTGAGTTAAGTGCCGCGGCGAGGCAAAAAGATCCGCTTGCTCTGGCCGCTTTTGGGCGAGCGGGCCGTTATCTTGGCATTGGGCTAGCGAATGTTCTTAACACGGTAAATCCGTCGTTGGCAGTGCTTGGCGGGGGAGTGATTCAGTCGGCCCCGCCCCTTTTCTGGGCGGAGTTAAAAAAAAATCTTAGAAAAGAAGCTTGGTCTGAAGCCTTGCACGGTTTTCGTATGAGCCGTACAAAACTAGGCTCGAAGGTCGGGAATCTCGGCGCATTAGCCGTGATTTTTGAAGCGTTGAAAGAAAATTAAATCTCGGCACCGAAAGCTTGAGCTAAACCGATTTTTTTCTTCGAAACGAATCGAGTTTTGGGTGATAGGCGGTCTCGGCAGGACACGGCTTTCAATAAGCTGTGCAGCCGCAGTAATGGCCCACCGGGGCCATTGCGCAAGTTAAAATGGAGATAATTTTGTAATTTTAACGTAGCTTGAAGACACGCCCGCCTCGCTGCGTAAACAGTCCTGCGCTA
>CAYMUZ010000180.1:0-5059 GCA_964393875.1 uncultured bacterium
CCCGCCACCCTGCGCAGAATTCTTTTTTTGGCTTTCGGCTTAAGGTTCCGGAGTTGCTGCCACGCCGCATTCACACCGGCGAGTTGTTTTTCCAATAAAGGCTGCCAACGAGGTGCCTTGACTTTTTTTGCTTTGACCCGTTTCTTCATAAAAATCCCTTTACAAACTTTTCATGTGAAAAGCTTAGGCCCACACCACAAGGTCGTTACGATGAATAACCGCAGTAGGCGCCTTTTCCCCATAGATCTTTCGAATTTCATCCGACCCCTTCCCCATCACCGACTGAAGCTCTCGGGATGAAAGACGGGCAACGCCCCGGCCAAAAACGTTTCCATCTACCGTTTTAATTTCTATCACGCTCCCGCTTTCAAAAGTTCCCTCAACCTGCCGAATACCGGATGCCAGCAGACTGCGCGCGGATTTGCTCAGTGCCTGATAAGCCCCTTCGTCCACCGTCAGCGCCCCTTGCTTGGCGGCCGAAAAAGAAATCCATTTCTTGCGCGCATCCAGAGTCTTGCGGGACGGTAAAAACAAAGTTCCCTTATCCTCGTTCTGAATCACTTTGGATAAAATGCCCTCTTCTCCGCCGTCGACAATCAACATGGGTATCCCTAAGCGCATCGCAACCTTGGCCGCCTCCAGCTTGGCGCGCATCCCGCCCACATTCTTCTGCTTCTGCCGGTCGCGCAGATGCCTGATCAAATCACGGTCAATTTCTTCGGCCGAGGGGACTACCCGAATACGGGTACCATCTTCGAGAAAAAATCCATCTACATCCGACAGGAGAATCAACAGATCCGCATGAATCAAATGGGCGACGTGCACAGACAAAATATCATTGTCGCCAAAACGGATTTCCTCCGTAGCCACGGTATCATTCTCATTGACGATCGGCAGAAGACCCAGCCGAAAAAGTTCTTCGAAGGTTCGTCGGGCACTCAAAAAACGGTTGCGGGTTTCAAGCCCATCGCGCGTCAGCAGCACTTGCGCAGTATGAAGATCCCGCCGTGAAAAAAAATTTTCATAATCATGGATCAGTTTGCCCTGTCCTATCGCGGCACAGGCCTGCAAGCGGACCATTTCACGCGGCCGGCGTGAAAACCCCATGACTTCCATGCCCCGGGCAATGGCGCCCGAACTGACCAACGCCACTTCCTTTTTAAGCGCCCGCACAGAAAGAATGCCGGCACCCAATTTTTCAAGCCGAGAGACGGAAAAATGACCGTCTGTCGATGTCAGCGTGGTCGTCCCCGCCTTCACAACAATTCTGCGGCATCCCTCAAGGCTGCGCTGCATTCGCATCCTCCTCAGGCGGAATCTGATGATAAAAATCCCGCAAAAAAACTTTGAGCTTATCCAATCCTTCACCCGTCAGCGCTGAGACAAAAAAAACGGGATCGCGTCCCCCGATTTTCTGATCAGCAACCGCCGCCTTTGCTTCAGGAAGGTCCATCTTATTGACAATCACAATTGTTTTCAACCTCGGTGGAACCTCTGAACACGCCTCTAATTCCTTTCGCAAAATCCGAACCCCCTCTGTGGGAGAAGAGGCATACTGGGAGGCCACATCCACCACAATCACCAGCAGCTTGGCCAATTCCAGATGCTTTAGAAAATGATTTCCAAGTCCGCGCCCCTCACTCGAATCTTTAAAAATGGACGGCAATTCACAGAGACGCAACGATTCATAGTCAGAGGTCTTAAACATACCCAGCCGGGGGTCCAGCGTTGAAAACGGGTAGGCCTCGGAAGCCACCTGCGCGCGCGTCAGAGTGCTAAGCAAAAGCGATTTTCCCGAATTGGGCAAACCAACTAAAAAAACATCCGCCAAGACACGAGTGGAAATCTGCAGGTCAATTTCACAGCCCTTTTGACCCGGTGTGGACTCACGCTCATAGCTATTGCCCTTGCCGCCGCGGCCGCCCTCAAGCAATACGATCGTTTCATTTTTTTTCATATGCTCGCGAATCACCAGGCTGCGCCCGCGATCGTAAAGCCGGGTGCCCTCAGGCACCTGCAAAATCAAATCGTTTCCATTTCTTCCGCGCTTGTCGTTATTGCCACCATGAGCGCCTGCCTGAGCAATGAGGTGCTGCTTGAACTTCAAGCTTTCCAAAGGCGGCGCGTGTTCTGAAACTTGCACAATCACACGCCCGCCCGTACCGCCATCTCCGCCGCAAGGCACAATCTTGCGGTCCTTTCGCGGCATAAAACTACTGCTACCGCTTCCACCGTCTCCGGCCTGCACAATAAGATGAACTTGATCGATCATAGTCTGAAAATAACGAAGGCTAAAAAGAAAAATCTTTTTAGCCTTCGATAACCAGCTGTTATTTCAAAGCCGCCCGTTGGGGGCATCCCCTACGCCGCAGGTTCTTGCGGAATGATATGAACGGTACGATTTGGACGAAACTGAACAATACCACTTTTTTTAGCGAAAAGAGTAAAGTCGTTTCCTTTGCCTACAAAAAGGCCCGGATAAAAGCGAGAGCCACGCTGACGAACAATGATACTGCCCGCCGTCACAAACTGGCCTCCATAAGCTTTGACGCCCAATCGCTGTGAATTGGAATCACGCCCGTTGAGTGAACTTCCCTGTGCTTTGGTATGTGCCATGGCAAGGTCTCCTTAAAAAGCTCTAACCGGCTTTAATCTCACGAACCTGCAGCCGGAGATAATCCTGACGGTGTCCACGTTTAGTTTTTGAGTTTTTCCGGCGGCGAAAACGAAAGGAAACCAACTTGGGGCCGCGTACATTCCCAAGAAAATCACAGACCACTGTGGCCCCAGCCACAACGGGCTGCCCCACCTTCACTTTATCCCCGTCACGAACAAAGAGAACGCGATCTAAAACAACTTCTTTTTGCCCCTCTTCGAGGTCAAGAAGCTCAATATCAAAAACACTTTTTGGCTCCACCCAATATTGTTTTGCGCCCGTTTCAATGACAGCGTAATTGGACATGACAAATCTCCTAGGTAAAGACGTGTATTTTAAAAGATCGTTTAAGGGCTGTCAATAACTATTTATACTATTTACACACGTAACTCAAGTTTTGGCCGCAGGTTAGAACAATCGGCGATGCCGTAAAACAGGCATTCGCCGGCGCAAATCCACTTGCGCGCCTAAATCGAGCATGGCCGTAATAACCGCTTCGCCCCGGCGGCCGGCGCGCACCAAGACGGTTCCCCACGGATCAATGATCATGCTCGATCCAAAGCTACGCACCCCATTGCCCGAATTGACACCTGTCTGTGCCGGCGCCACGATAAAAATCTGATTTTCAATCGCCCTCGCCCGTAAAAGAACTTCCCAATGCGCCTGCCCCGTTTCAGCGGTAAAATTAGCCGGAAGGAAAACCACGCGGCAGCCGCGCAGCGCCAAACTCCGGAACAACTCAGGAAATCTCAAGTCGTAACAGATCGAAAACCCCAGACGGAGGCCGTCAAAGAGGGCTGTCACAAGACGATTTCCCGCACACGTGTATTTGGATTCACGCACGCAGAGGTCAGCGCTCAAGCGAACGTCAAAAAGATGAATTTTCCGGTAGCGGGCCCGTATCGTGCCCGTCCGGTCAATCAAAAGGGACGTATTATAAAACAACCCCTTACGACCCGAAGCCTCTACAAGGCTTCCGAGTAAAAAAGCGGTGCGTGTCTCCCTCGCAATTTTTTTAAAAAAGCGAACCGCCTCAGGAACCTCCGCTTCGGCTTTTTGAAGTTCACGGCCCGGGCCTCTCCAAAGAAAATTTTCAGGAAGAGCAATAATATCGGGCCGCTCGGCCAAAGCCCGGTGTACCAGGCCCCGGATCCGCCGCAGGTTATCGGCGCTCTCCGCACCCGCATTGTTCTGGATGCATGAAACTCGCAAAGTGGGAGATGCGGACCTCGATGAGCTTCTCATCGGCCGGAAGAATCACCCGACGAGGCAACCACGTAGGGGCGCCAGTCAAATTCCATATATTTAATTTTAAAATCCAGAGCCTCTAAAAAATCAATTTTGCCGGCATCCTGAAGGTAGTGGCGTAAAAAAGACAATACGGCCATTTCCGGCGGCGTAAATTTCAAGTCGTTTTGACGGCCAAAATCGAGGATAAAATCACTGGCATACCATTTAAAAATGCGCGCGAGGTAAAGCTTGTGTTTCGCCCCATCCACCTGCACGAAGCGCTCATCATTGGCCAGGTTCGTTGCGGCTAAAAAAAGCTGTCCTTCGACACGTAATGCGCTAAAGGCTTCGCGCGGAAAAGGCGGGCAACTGCGTGCCCCGCAAGCCAGCGCGGCATTCATTTTTTCGTCCCGAAACCCCTGCATCAGCTGGACACTGCGAATACTATTGAGGCTGTAACCTTCTTTGCCCACCTGAATCACTGGGTACGTCCAGATCCCCGGAATGTCTTTGACCGTGCGCGTATCCGGGGAATTTAAAATCTGGTGAATCACACCCGCATGATAGGCATTAAGCCAAAAGGCCAGTTGTTCTTCGCGAGACCAAGAGGCGGCAATCCGTTTAGAATCCTGTGTTTTGAGAGCGGCGAGATACTCCTCAAGCAAGGCCGAGTCCGATGGAGCCTTTTCGAGATTTAACTCTCCCTGCTCGCTGATATTTTTTTTCAAAAAACGATCGAAAAGCGAATGATCAAAGACCTCGTGATCGGCAGCCCGCGCCGGCACATGCAAGCTGAAAATAACCAAGAAAAAAACAAGAAGGGATAAACTAAAATTCAGGCGGGAGATTTTCACGACAGACGGTTCCTTCGTTTGGGAGCTCCGCTAGAATCGAATCCCGTGTCTGCGGAGAAAGTCCACATCGGCGGCATTAAGTTCCGGCTTCAGAGATTCACCGCTGCCGTTCTCTTCAGGCATAAATTCCTGGTAGATCTCATCGAGCTCGTCCATCTCCTCAGGGGTCATCGGGAAAAAATTAAAGAAACAGAGATTGATGTTGGCGGGCCCATTCTATTTCGAATTGAGAAAGTCAGGCCACGGCCCCGATTTCATGGCGCCCCCCATCATGCTTTTGAGAACCTTAAGAAGCTGCGCCAAGTGGTTTTCAAAATCG